>JAUQZZ010000015.1 GCA_030586765.1 Candidatus Brocadiales bacterium
GGAGAAAGGTCTACTCGATTTAAGAAGGAGGGTCTTAAAGGCCCTTTCTACATGCCAGCTAGGTGAAAGAAATTCCTGTAGAACCTCTCCGCCTGCTCATTATAGGCCTGGGCGCAGGCCGCACTCTCCCAGAGCATCTCCTCTGGGTCCACCGTCCCCTTCAAGGACTCAAGCTCCCCTTTATAGGCCTCTATCCACTGGGCTATCATGGCCTGGGTAACCTCCAGGTGGAACTGTAGGGCATAGGCACTGTCTCCATATCGAAAAGCCTGGTGTGGGCAGAGGGGTGACTGGGCCAACCACTTCCCTTCCTTAGGTACATCAAAGGTGTCGCCATGCCACTGGAAGACAATAAGCTGCCGTGGTAGTCCCTGAAAGAGCGGGTCCTTTGAGCCCTCCTCGGTGAGGGAAATCTCGTACCAGCCTATCTCCTTTGTGGGGGCCTTCTTCACCTGTGCCCCTGCGGCCTTGGCAATGAGCTGGGCACCAAGGCAGACGCCTAAAAGAGGTACTCCTTTCTTAAGGGCCTTTTTCAGAAAGTCGTCCTCCCACCTCAGGAAGTGGTAGCGCTCCTCCTCGTAGACGTTCATGGGCCCTCCCAGGGATACTATTGACGAGTAATCCTGGGGTTCTTTCAGTCCGCTTGAGGCAGACTGAAAGAGGCTGGCGATGAGGTAGGGTATATGGTTCTTTTTCAGGAAATCCTCTAAGGTGCCTGGGCCTTCTATGTCTATATGTTGCAGGATGAGAACTGGTTTCATTGACACCCGCTAGCCTTAATTAAATAAAAACGTCGGAGTAAACTCCGACGCTACATTAATACTGTATCAGTGAGGAGAATTATGGTTGCCCCATTTATGGGCATCGTTGGCTCTATAAATCGAGCAACTACATCTTTTACATAAGAACTATTCTATGTCTATGTGCTGGGGGATTAATACAGGTGCCTTAGGTGCCATCAGCCACTTTGAAGACGCAGTACTGCCCGCACATGGAACAGACATTGTCAGTGGAGGGCCTAGATTCCCTGAAGCTCTTAGCCTTTTCCCTGTCTATGCAGGTGGCGAACTGTCCCTCCCAGTCCCGCTTTCTCCTCATCTGGGACATGGTCTTGTCCCACTCCCAGGCGGATTTTATTCCCTTGGCTATATCTGCGGCATGGGCAGCGATTCTAGAGGCCATGACCCCGTCCCAGACGTCCTGGACCCTGGGGAGGCTAAGATGCTCGGAGGGCGTAACGTAGCAGAGGAAATCAGCCCCGGCTGCAGCGGCCAAGGCCCCGCCTATAGCAGAAGTGATATGGTCATAACCAGGGGCCACATCCGTAACAAGAGGCCCCAGGACATAAAAAGGTGCACCTCGGCAGAGCTCCTTCTGGAGCTGAACCTGGGCGGCAATCTGGTGCATGGGCACATGACCAGGACCCTCGATAATCACCTGGACGCCCTTATCCCAGGCCCTCTGGGCCAGTTCTGCCAGGACATTAAGCTCATAGACCTGCACCCTGTCAAAGGCGTCAGCCAGGGCACCTGGCCTCATGGCATCTCCCAGGCTCAGGGTAACGTCATACTCCCTGGCCATAGAGAGGATTTCATCAAAGTTTTCATAAAGGGGGTTTTCGCATCCGTGCACACTCATCCACTCTACCAGAAATACCCCGCCACGGCTCACTACGCCACATACCCTCTGGGACTCCTTAAGGAGCTTTAACACCCCACGGGTGGCCCCGCAGTGGACAGTTACAAAATCTACCCCATCCTCGCAGTGTCTCCTTATCGCCCCCAGCATATCCCTGGCCTTCATACCTCTGGTGGCGGAGTGCCCCTTCCTGCTGGCCTCTACCACTGCCTCATATATAGGCACACTCCCCAGGGTGATGGTGGCCTCTTCCATTATCCTCCTGCGCACCTCCCGCAGGTCTCCACCTGTGCTCAGGTCCATCACCGCATCAGCTCCAGCCTTCTCAGCCGCCCTTAGTTTATCCAGTTCCTCCTCTACAGAGGTATAATCCACAGAGGTGCCTATATTGGCATTGACCTTGGTCCTGAGGCCCTGACCTATGCCACAGACCCTCTTGGCCCTCCTCAGGCGGTTAAAGGGGATTACTACCTTGCCCTGGGCAATACGCTCTCTGAGCGCCTGCGGGTCACAGCCCTCTTCTTGAGCCACCCGCCTCATCTCCTCTGTTATTACCCCCTCCCTCGCTCTTAGCAGTTGCGTCATATCTCCCCTCTTATGGGTATGGAACCCTTCTCCATTATAGAGTAGAACCTGGCCACCTCACTCTGGGTAAGGCGACGGAAGCGTCCCAGCTTCAGGCTGGGGTCAAAGAGCCACCCTATCCTTGTCCTCCTCAGGGAGCGCACCTTATAGCCCAGTCGGGTCAGTATCCTTCGAACCTCACGATTGCGACCTTCCCTCAGGGTTATCTCCAGGAGGGTGTTATTACCTCCCCTGCGGAGCACCCTGACCCTGGTAGCCCTGGTCTTTCCTTCAGAAAGCCAGATGCCCCTTTCCAGTGCCTCGACGTCTTTCTCGTGGAGTCTTCGGCCTACCTCCACCAAATAGGTCTTGGGCACCCCGTATCTTGGGTGAGAGAGGGCGTTGGCCAGAAGGCCGTCATTGGTGAGGATTATAAGCCCCTCACTATCCACATCCAGTCGCCCCACAGTATAAACCCTTTGGGTTATACCCTGAAGGAGGTCTATGGCCCTGGGCCTACCCAGTTCATCACGACTGGTACACACAAAACCCTTGGGCTTATTGAGGAGATAATACACCTTCCGCTCCTCTTTGATGGGAATACCGTCGCAGCATATCTTCCTCTTCTCTGGGTCTACAGAGATACCTAACTCCCTCACCACCTTACCATCCACTGTGATGTGGCCGGCAGTAATAAGCATCTCGCATTTCCTACGGGAGCCTATGCCCGCCTGAGCCAGTATCTTTTGAAGCCTCTCCATATATGATATGTAAACACCTACCTAGCCCTGGGGAGGCTTGCCCTCACTACCTTGCACCTTTCTCTGGGAGAAATGCTGTAGCCCTGGAGTTTGGCAGGGATAAGGAGGGACTCCCCGGGAGAGACCTCCAGGTTGCCTTCCTCCCCATAATATATCCCGGCCTTTCCTTCGATAATGGTGATGATGTCAAAGGTATAAAGTCCTCTAATCTCATGAGGCTGGCTTAAATCCCAGAGTTCCATAATAAACTTCTCACAATCTACTAACAGCTCCCCTTTCTGGGGCTGGGGGCTGAGCAGGACTGGACGCACCCTGTCTTCAGAGGGTGAGAAGTCTATCACCTCTAGGGCCTTCCTTTGGTGCAACTCCCTGGGCCTGCCCCAGTCATACACCCTGTAGGTGAGGTCTGAGTTCTGCTGAACCTCTAAGAGCACTATCCCAGCCCCTACGGCATGCAAAGTACCAGGGGGTATAAAAAGCGCATCACCAGAACAAACAGGCAGAAAATTAAGACACTCCTCTAGCCTGCCGCTCTCCAGGGCCTCTAAGAATCCCTCCCTGGTAGTACCTTCTCTTGCACCCCTTATGACCCAGGCCCCGGGCTCTGCTTCTATGATATACCATGCCTCCGTTTTTCCCCATTCCCGGGGTGATTCGTGAGAGCTAGCATAGGAGTCGTCAGGATGCACCTGCAGAGACAGCCTCTCTGCTGTGTCGATAAACTTAATAAGCAAAGGAAACCTCTTGAGACCATCGTAGCCCACCGAGTCACCCAGAACCTCTGCCCTTCTTTCCTCAAGAAGTTGGCGTAGACTTACACCTTTATAGGTACCATTAGCCACAAGAGTATTATCGTTGCCAAGGGCGGCAATCTCCCAGGACTCGCCTATCTTCTCCCCTGATGGTATATCCTTTCCAAAGATAGACCTGAGTCTTTCACCACCCCAAGGGGTCCTCTTGTAGATACTCTTAAACTTCAAGGGATAAAGACCATTCTTTCCCATGCTCATCCTGAAGGCTGTTTAAAACAATCCTTTAGTTGCATCCCTATCGTATAATAGCCCCTGGCTTGACGTCCTTCTCTGTGGTGAGGATGACCACCTTGTCACCATCCTGGGCAGCAAGGAGCATGCCCTGGCTTTCCACCCCCTGAGGAGAACAGGAGCCAGGTTGTTAACAATAATAATCTTCTTCCCTACCAATTCTTCAGGCCGGTAGTGGCCCTTTATGCCTGCCACTAGCTGCCTCCCCTCTACACCGTCACCAGCATCTATCTTAAGGATAAGAAGCTTCTGGGCCTGGGGATGGTCTTCGACAGACTTAACCTCTGCCACCCGTAGCTCTATGCGGCGGAAATCCTCTATAGTAATCATGCGAAATCCCCTTAAAAAACAAATTTTAACAGAAGCCTTTTGGTGTAACAAGTAAAAAGCATGGGCCAATAGGCCTGTCTCAGAGGGAGTATTTCTCCTTGACAATAAATCTGCAACTCGTTAAAATATTTACATTAAACCTCTTATTAGGTATTAGAGGTAGAAAGAAGGCTAAAGTGAAGACTCTAGGGTCCTCAAAATATCTTGGAGTAGTGGGGTTAGTACTGGCGGTTAGCATACTCTTTATCACCCTGCCAGAGGTGGCGATGCCCCTGGAAGGGACTTTGTGCCTGGACCCCTATACGCAGAACCCCTGTGCGGACCATCACTGCCCCATGGATAACTCTCAACCTGTCCACCACTGCCCTCTTTGCTGTAGTCTGTCTCACCATTTTAACAGCGAGCCCTATCAAGGGCTTGTCTTACCCCTTACCTCAAATGGGGTGGCAGCGGTCGTTAACAGAACCTTCCTAAATGACCTTCTGGCAGAGACCATCTTCCACCCTCCCGAGATATCCGCCTAAGAAAAGCTGTCTACGCTCCTATCAGAACAATTCTTACAGTACTGGTTGCCTATACCTTCTTAGAGGCAGTATAGGCTTATTGTCCTCCTTAATTCATTACTCAAATTCTTTACAGGAGGGGAAAAGTGTCAAGGCAGGCATGTTGTAGACTTATTTCCTTGTTGACATTGTTTTTTATGAGCCTTTTGTATGCCCCAGAGATTCTGGCCCAACAGGCCCTGAACCTTGTTGGTACAGGGCAGGCCGTTACCCTGGAAGAGGCCATCGGCATAGCCCTGGAAAATAATAGAGACCTGGCGGCCTTTAGAAAGAGATTGGAGGAAGCAAGAGGCGATTTGACAAAGGCCTCCTTAATCCTTCCCTCTAATCCTAAGCTAGAAAGCCAGATGGATAATAGGCATTCCACCAGGGAAAACGAGACGCATACCGACTATACGGTAGGCCTATCCCAAGAGGTGCGCATCGCTGGCCAGAGGGGAAAGGCCATCTCCGTGGCCGAGAAGGGCCTAGAGAAAGTAAAGGCAGAGATAGATACCCTGGAGTGGACTATTACCTCCAGGGTCAAGGGCAATTTCTATGAGGTGCTTGCCTTAAAAAAGGTCCTGGAACTCAGGGAGCTTATACAAGGGCTCTTTGAAAAGCTCACCAAGGCCCTGCGAACCAAATACGATGCCGGTGCAGCCACTATCCTGGAGCTCAATAGCACAGAGATACAGTATGTAAGGGCCAAAAAGGAATACCTTGATGCCAGGGGCAGATACCTGGCAAGCCTGTTAAATCTAAAGCTCCTCCTGGGACTTCCCCAGGACTCCCCCATCGAGGCAAAAGGGGAGCTAAAGTATAGGAAGATCCAAACAGACCTATCTGGGTTGATGGAAAAGGCCCTGAAGTTCAGGCCAGACCTCAAGGCCCTGGAGCTGGAGGAAGAAAGGGCCAGCCGTGAGGTATCGCTGATAAAGTCCCAGAGGATACCCAACCCCGTCCTCTCTGGCTTCTTCGGAAGAGACGAGGGTTCTGATAGAATAGCAGGTGGGGCAATATCCATACCCCTTCCCCTAATAGACAGAAAGCAGGGGGAACTGCAGAAGGCCAACGCTATCAGGGATGCTGCCAGGATAAACATAGAAGGCAGGACCCTCCAGATACATAAGGAACTGGAGAGCGCCTACCAGGTCTTCCTCTCCTCTGAGAAGGGCCTGGAGGTCTATGAAGAGATACTCTCAGAACTGGAAGACAGTCTCCAGCTTAATGAGCTCACCTATCTAGAAGGGAAGACAAGTTTTGTTGAGTTCTTACTCTTGCAAAATAATCTTCTGGAATCAAAGGCCTCTTACCTGGAGGCCCTTCTTGGCTACTACCAGGCCCTGGTGGAATTAGAAAGGGTGTCCTTTAAGAGCCTGATAGAATAGGAGTATTGTATGAATATCCTAAGATTCCTATTGGTATTCACCTTGACCGTCTCTACCCTCTTCTCTTACTGCCTTTACAAGACGGAAGAGGCGGTATCCAGAGACAAGATTAGAAAGATAGAAAAAAAGGCCCCAGTGCATGAGCACAATCAAATCCCTAAAGAAGGTAGGATAGAGTTAACCAAAGAAAGCCTGGAGCTCCTGGGCGTTGAGACAGCAAAGGTAGAAAGCAGGAAACCTATAAAATTCCTCCATGCCACGGCAGAGATACAGTTTAACGCCAACCGTCTCTTCCATATAGGACCCAGGGTCTCAGGCCGTGTAGTGGGGGTCTTTGCAGACCTTGGGGAAGAAGTGAGACAAGGCCAAAGACTGGCCCTCATAGATAGTGTGGAACTGGGAAGGGCTATCTCAGACTATTTAACCTCTAAGACCAGCGTAGAGGTCCACGAGGCACACTTCAACAGGGAACAGAGACTTTGGGAGAAAAGGGTCTCTTCAGAGAAGGAAATGCTAGATGCCAAAGCCGCTTATCTCCAGGCCAAGGCAGAGTTCGAGGCAGCGGAAAACAGTCTCCATCTACTGGGCCTGAGTGAGCAAGATATCCTGGACCTGAAGTCTCAGACCCATTCCACCACCGCCTTCCCCATCCTGTCCCCCTTCGGCGGCACTGTAGTGGAAAAACACATAGCCCTGGGAGAATTGACAGAACCCGCAGTAAGGCTCTTTACCGTGGCCGACCTCAAGGTTCTCTGGATCATGCTAGACATCTATGAGAAAGACCTGGCAAAGATAAACCCAGGACAGGAGGTAAACATCTCTGTAGGAGCCTACCCTGAGAAATACTTCCAGGGTAAGATAGCCTACATAAGCGACGTAATGGACGAACGAACCCGCACTATAAAGGTAAGGGTGGAGATAGATAATAGTGAGAGAAAACTAAAACCTGGGATGTTCGCTACTGCCAGAATCTCTATGGGTGAAGAAAAGAACGGCGCAGAAAGGCTCACCATACCCCGCTCCGCTATAGAAACCTATGAGAACAAGAAGGTGGTCTTTGTATCCCTGGGAGGCTCCACCTTCCAGATGAGAGAGGTGCAGGTGGGAGAGGAATTTGATGCCCAGGTAGAGGTCCTGGGGGGTTTAAAGGAAAGGGAAGAGATAGTAACCAAGGGGGGGTTCTACCTGAAATCGGAGCTCCTCAAGGAGATGATGGTCCATGAGCATTAGCCTGCCAACCCAACCTTTAAGGAATAACCATGATTGAGAGGTTCATCAGCTTCTCCGTTCGCTTCCGCTTCCTCATTGTGAGTCTATCGGCCCTGCTGGTAGGCATAGGCATTTACTCTGTAATCCACCTGCCCATAGACGCTGTGCCCGATGTAACCACGGTGCAGGTGCAGATAAACACTGAGGCCCCAGGGCTGGGCCCTGTGGAGGTGGAACAACTCATCACCTTCCCTATAGAAACGGCCATGATGGGGATAAAGGATATAGAGGAGGTCCGCTCCCTTTCTAAGTCAGCCCTTTCTCAGGTAACAGTGGTCTTTAAGGACCGTGTAGATATATACTGGGCCCGCACACAGGTGATGGAAAGGCTTCAGACGGCCCAGGAACGCATCCCCCTGGGCTTCGGCCCTCCTATTATGGGCCCCATAAGCACTGGTCTGGGAGAAATCTATCAATATGCAGTAAGAGGTGAAGACAAAAGCCTCTATGAACTCAGAACCATCCAGGATTGGGTAATCAGGCTCCAACTCCTCAATGTCCCTGGGGTGGTAGAGGTAAACAGCACTGGGGGCTTTGTTAAACAGTATCAGGTGCTGGTAGACCCCAATAAGCTGGTAAGCTACCGAATCCCCTTGAGACAGGTCTTTGAGGCCCTGGCAGCCAATAACATAAACGCAGGGGGGGCATACATAGAGCATATCTCTGAACAATACCTCATAAGGGGCGTAGGGTTGGTCCAGACTATTGAAGATATAGAAAACATCGTGGTGGACGTGGACCCCGCTGGTACTCCTACATATGTCAAGAATCTAGCTGAAGTGGTGGTGGGACCAGAGATAAGATACGGTGCCGTGACGCAGGATGGGAAAGGGGAGATAGTTACTGGCATAGCCATGATGCTCAAAGGAGAGAACAGCCGCGCCGTGGTAAATAAAATAAAGGAGAAGGTGGGGGATATTACCTCTATCCTGCCCCAAGGGGTTACCCTAGAGCCCTTCTACGACCGCACCGAGTTAATTGGTCACACCATCCGTACTGTAATGGAAAACCTCGGCGCAGGCATCCTCCTGGTAATAGGAATACTCATGCTCATCCTGGGCAACTGGAGGGGGGCCGTGGTAGTAACCCTTATCATCCCCCTTACTGCCCTCTTCACCTTCGCTATCATGCATAAGGCAAACATCCCTGCCAGCCTTATGAGTCTGGGAGCCTTAGACTTCGGCATCATCATTGATGGCTCTGTGGTGGTGGTGGAGAATATCATCCGCCGCCTGGCCCAGAAGGGAAGAAATTCATCTAAGGCGGACATCCTGCATACCATTAGTGATGCAGGTCAGGAGGTGGGTAGGCCTGTAGTCTTCGCCATTGCCATAATTATTATCGTCTACCTGCCCATCCTCTCCCTCCAGGGGATAGAAGGCAAGATGTTCCGTCCCATGGCCTTCACGGTGTGCTTCGCTATGATAGGCTCCCTCATCCTGGCCCTGACCTTTGCCCCTGCCCTTTGCGCCTTTTTCTTCAGAAAGGGAATAAACCCCAGGAAGGAAACAGAAAATATTATCATCCGCTTCCTGAAGAGGGTCTATCGTCCTGTACTCCGAAGGGCCGTTGACCACGGCATCATGCCAGTATGTATTGCAGGGATACTTTTCGCAGGGAGCATGGCCCTGATGCCCTTTATGGGGTCTGAATTCATACCCAAACTGGACGAGGGCCCTATCGCCATGCATGCTATACGTTTACCCAGTGTATCCCTGAGTGAGTCCATTAACGCCACCACCAGGATTGAGAAGGTGCTACTAAGATTTCCAGAGGTGGAGACCGTTGTATCCAAGACAGGCAGGTCTGAGATAGCCACTGACCCCATGGGCCCTGAGGTTAGTGACATATTTGTCATACTCAAACCTAAAAAGTATTGGAAGACCACCCATAAGAAGGAAAGGCTTATTGATAAAATGAAAGAAGAACTAGAAAAAATACCAGGCATGCAATACGCCTTTACTCAACCTATTGAGATGCGTGTGAATGAGCTCATTGCCGGGACCCGTTCGGACATAGCCATAAAGGTCTTCGGCAATGACTTTGCCATCCTGAAGGAAAAGGCCGAGGCCATCCAGGGCATAGTCTCCCGTATAAAAGGCGCAGAGGACGTAAGGGCAGAGCAAGTAAGTGGTCTGCCAGTACTGGAGATAAAGATTGACCGTGAGGCCATAGCCCGCCACGGTATAAACGTAGCCGATGTCCAGGAGATTATTGAGACTGCCATTGGAGGGAAGGCCGCCACCCAGGTAATAGAGGGCCAGATGCGCTTCGACCTGGCGGTAAGGTTCCCCAAGGAGGCCAGGGAGGATATAGGGAGCATAAAGAATATCCTGGTCAGCGCCCCGGGCAAGAGGCTGGTGCCTTTAAGCCAGGTGGCAGATATTACCCTGGAGGAAGGCCTGGCCCAGATAAGCAGGGAGCAGGGCCAGCGCCGCATAGTAGTGGAATGCAATGTCAGGGGGAGGGATATAGGGAGCTTTGTGGCCGAGGCAAAAAAAGAATTCAAAAAGGAGGTCACCCTACCCACAGGCTACTATATCGAGTGGGGAGGACAGTTTGAGAATATGCAGAGGGCCAGGGTTCGCCTGGCCATAGTGGTGCCTGTGGCCCTCTTCTTGATCTTTATCCTCCTCTTTACTGCCTTTGGCTCACTGAAGAATGCCCTGCTTATCTACATTAACATTCCCATAGCCGCCACAGGGGGTATCTTTGCCCTCTTTGTAAGGGGCATGCCCCTGAGCATATCAGCTGGGGTAGGTTTTATTGCCCTCTTCGGGCTCTCTGTACTCTTTGGGATTGTTATGGTATCACGCATCAATGACCTCCTTGCAGAAGGCATGGGGATGCGGGAGGCCGTGCTCACCGGGGCAGAAGATAGACTGCGCCCAGTGCTCATTACCTCCCTATGCGATATCATAGGCTTCCTGCCCATGGCCGTATCCTGGGGCGTGGGGGCTGAGGTTCAAAGGCCCCTGGCCACCGTGGTCATCGGTGGCCTCATCTTTTGCACCTTCCTTACCCTCTTTGTCCTCCCCTCCCTCTACAGGTGGTTCGCCAAGAGGACAGAGGAAGGGGAGGTATATCCCTGGTATGTAACTGGGCCTGCAGAGGTCTAACCAAGGAGGCACCTCCTCTCTTTAAGTACTGTATCGCAGGGTAACAAGCCCCACCATCCGCACTTTACCCATGTCTATATACCTTACTGAATCAAAAAGCATTTGACAGCGACCGTTAACCCTGATATAATTTTTTTAAACTTTTGTGCCTTTTAATCTTATATAGGCTTTTAACCACTAGATGTTTAAGATAGAGACAGCCAAAAAGGGGGGCCTTTTCCTTGCAATCCTCTTGCCCCTGGTCTTTCTTATATGCACTGCCAACTGTCATGCCCAGGCAGAAGAACCTGAGAAGCTACCGGTCCCTGAAAGCGACGTCGTAGCAGCAGTAAATGGGCAAAATATCACCCGCCAGGAACTCTCCGACCTCCTTATAGAAAGCTTCGGAGACCAGGCCTTGGACGTATTGATACGGAGGGTTATCATTTACCAGCAGGCCGGCAAGCAGGGAATAAAGGTACAGCCAGAGGAGGTGGAGGAAAGGCTAGAAAAGCTCTTAAACGATGAAATAAATGCCCTCATCAAGGCCAGGAATCTCAAAGGACAGGATGAGCTGAAAGAAGAGTTGAAGAAGGTGGATGTGGAACTAGATGATATGAAGGAAAGAATGGCCGCTCGCTTGCGGAAGGGGATGGAGGTGGAACTCCTGGCCGAAAAGGTAGTGGAGGGCACTGTATCTCTAACCGAGGAGGACCTTAAGGAGGCCTACGAAGAGGAGTACGGTGAGAAGATCGAGGCCAGTCAGATAGTGGTAGGCACCAAAAAAGCGGCCGAAGAAATACTCAAGAAGCTTAAGGCAGGGGCAGACTTTGAAACCCTGGCCAGGAATGAGTCCATAGACCGGCTTTCTGCCTCTGTGGGGGGTAGGATGCGGCCCTTCAGCCCTGGGGAAAAGGTCTTTGGCCCAGCAGCTGCCTCTCTAGAAAAAGGGGGTATAAGTGATATGATTAAGACTGAGGATGGCTACCACATCCTCAAGGTCATAGAAAAAAGACCAAAGGGGGCACAGAAATTCGAGGATGTGAGACCTCGACTAGAAAAGATAGTAAAAGAGAGAACAGTAAGGAAAAGGTTAGGCCCATGGTTGGCTAGCCTGATTGAAAGAGCAAAGATTAAGAAATACCTCGCTACCTATTAGCACCTCCCTAGGAATGAAAGACATCAAGTGTGAAGCTGCTCCAGAAGAGTTTGTCATAGAGGTAGCCACCCGGGTTAAGCGTCTCCCACCCTACCTCTTCGGCAGGCTCAACCAACTGAAGTACGAAAAACGCAGCCAGGGTATAGATATTATAGACCTGGGGATGGGCAACCCGAATGACCCCACCCCTGAGCCTATTGTAGAGAAGCTCTGCGAGGCAGTTCTGGAGCCTAGAAACCACCGCTACAGTACCTCAGCTATAGGAATCTTTAACCTCAGAAAGGAAGTAGCAAACTTTTACCAGAGGGAATGGGGAGTGGGGCTGAACCCTGAGAAGGAAGTGGTCTGCACTATAGGTTCTAAGGAGGGTATTTCTCACCTCTGTCTGGCCCTGATGGAAGCAGGTGATGAAATCTTGGTACCAAGCCCGGCCTTCCCAGTCCACCTCCATGGACCTGCCCTGGCAGGGGCAAAGGTGCTGACTATACCCCTTAAGGAAGAAGAGGAACTACTAAAAGAGATTACCGAAAGCCTGGCAGTCCTACACCCAAAACCTAAGGTACTAATACTCAACTTTCCTCATAATCCTACGGGCATGACCGTGGAATTAGGATTTTTTGAGGAGATAGTCAACCTAGCTAGAAGGTATAATGTTATAGTAATACATGACTTTGCCTACAGTTGCATAGGATTTGATGGATATAGGCCCCCAAGCTTTCTCCAGGTGAAGGGGGCCAAGGATGTGGGGGTAGAGTTCAATACCTTATCAAAGACCTTTAACATGCCAGGCTGGAGATTAGGCTTTTGCGTGGGGAACCGTCAGATTGTTGAGGCCCTGGCCAGGATAAAGGGCTATTACGACTACGGTATATTTCAGCCCGTGCAGATAGCCTCCATCATTGCCCTGAGGGATTGTAAGAAATATGCCGAGCAACAGGCCAGGGTCTACCAGCGCCGGAGGGACGTCCTCTGCGAAGGGCTCAGCCGCATAGGCTGGCAGGTAAAGAAGCCCAAGGCCGCCATGTTCGTCTGGGCACCTATATATGAAAAGTATCGCTCCATGGGCTCCGTAGAGTTCAGCTATAAACTGCTCAACGAGGCCAGGGTCTCTGTCGCCCCTGGAATAGCCTTTGGAGAGGATGGCGAAGGATTCTTGAGATTTGCCCTGGTAGAGAATGAACTACGTCTAAGACAAGCCGTACGTCAGATTTACAGGGCCCTTAAGTAGTATACTTCACAGGAGAGATATATATATGTCAGTATCAGGAAATCTAAAGAGCTTTAAGGGAGGTATACATCCTCCTTCAGACTGGAAAGAACTTTCCAGGAATAAAGAGACCGTTCAGGCACCTCTGCCTGATTTTGCCTATGTTTACATGAGCCAGCACATCGGCGCCCCTGCCAAGCCTATGGTAGCAAAGGGCGATAAGGTGAAAAAGGGGCAAAGGGTGGGAGAGGCCCAGGCCTTTGTCTCCGCCCACACACACGCCCCAATAGCCGGGGAGGTGGTGGACATAACCTTTAGGTCCCACCCTGTGTCAGGTGCAAGGACACAGGTGGTAGTTATAAAAAGAGAGGGGGAAGACGAGTGGGCAGATGGACTAAACAAGCCCACAGATGTCCAGAACCTTTCTCCAGATGACATCAGAAACCTCATAAAAGAGGCTGGCATTGTAGGCCTGGGTGGAGCTGCCTTCCCCACCCATGTAAAGCTCAGCCCACCAAAGGATAAAAAGGTGGAGGCCATCATCCTCAACGGCGCTGAGTGCGAGCCTTATCTCACCTGCGACTACCGGCTGATGATGGAGAAGACTCAGGAGGTAGTGGAAGGCCTCAGAATCATCATGAAGTGCCTGGGTTGTAATAATGCCTACATAGGCATAGAGGCCAATAAGAAGGACTCCTACGAGAAGGTAAAACAGGTCGTAGGCACTGACCCCAATATCAAGGTGGAACTCCTGGAGGTGAAATACCCCCAGGGGGCGGAACATCAACTGATAAAGGCCATCCTTAGGCGGGAGTTTAAACCTACACAGCTCCCCGTAGAAGTAGGAGCCGTAGTACACAATATAAGTACAACTTATGCCATATATGAGGCTGTAAGACATAAAAGACCTTTAATCCAGAGGGTGGTAACCGTGACAGGGGACGGCGTAGACAGTCCCACTAATCTCCTCTTGAGGATAGGCTCCCCCATCGAGCCTGTCTTAAGGCAGGCAGGTCTACGGGACGATGCCAAAAGGATAATCTTTGGCGGCCCCATGATGGGCATAGCCCAGCCGGACATCGCCGAGACCACTACCATAAAAGGCACAGGTGGGATACTTGTCCTTAGGTCTGCCGAGACCTGGGCCTCTCATGCCTGTATCCGCTGTGGCAAGTGTGTGGAGGCCTGTCCCTATGGGCTTAACCCCAGCATCCTGAGCATCCTCTGTGAGGCAAAGAACTTCCAGGCGGCCATGGAATTCAATCTTATGGAGTGCAAGGAGTGTGGGTGCTGTACCTATGTCTGCACCTCTCGAAGACCCATTGTGCACCTGGTAAAGACGGCTAAGTTTGAACTAGCCCGACAAAAGGCAAGGGAACAAGCAAAACAGCAGGTTGCTACTGCCCCTGCAAAATAAGGAGGTCAAAGACAAACTCTTCTAAAGCCACGGTGAAGAGGGACCTTTAACCTAGGGAGCGCTTCTATGGCGAATGAAAGAGGGTTAATCGTCAGTACCTCTCCTCACATCCGTGGCCCTGAGGACATACCAAGGGTAATGTGGACAGTAGCGGGTACCCTGGTACCGGCAGGGCTGGTGGGTGTGTATGTCTTCGGTTATTACTGCCTTTTTGTTATTCTCCTCTGTGTGGCCTCTGCTGTAGCCACTGAGGCCCTGTGCCAGAGACTCAGGGGCCAACCCATCACTGTTAATGACGGTAGTGCTGTCATAACGGGCATACTCCTGGCCTACGTCCTCCCCCCCAGCGTGCCCTGGTACATCCCAGTGGTAGGTGCAGCCTTTGCCATAGCCATTGTAAAGCATACCTTTGGAGGATTGGGCAACAATATCTGGAATCCGGCCCTGGCGGCCAGGGCCTTCCTTCAGGTAGCCTACCCAGCTAGCATCAATTCCGATTGGCGCTCCCTTAAGGAGGCTGGCATCCTTTACAATATAACCGGGGTAGATGCTGTGACAAGGGCCACCCCCCTCTTTAAGGAAGCTGGCATGGAGACCTACAGCTACGCCAACCTCCTTTTTGGTAACGTCCCTGGCTGTGTAGGGGAAACCTCTGTCATAGCCCTGCTCCTTGGGGGACTTTATCTCATCTACAGGGGCTATGTGGACTGGAGGGTACCTGTAAGCTATATAGGGACGGTCTTTGTCCTGGCAATGGTTTTGCCTGCAAAGATAGAGGCCCCTTGGGCCAATGACCCTGTTTATCATATCCTGGCAGGGGGTCTCATGCTGGGCGCCTTTTTCATGGCTACAGACATGGTAACATCTCCCCTGACGAAAAAAGGTCTCCTCATCTTCGGCATAGGCTGTGGTGTTCTCACTACCCTTATAAGATTCTACGCCGCTTACCCAGAAGGCGTATGTTACTCCATCCTCCTCATGAACACTGCTACACCCCTCATTGACAGGTATACTCAACCTAAACTCCTGGGAGCAGGGAAGGCTAAGAAATAATATGGGAAAGAGGATACAGTACACTCTGGTTTTGGGAATAATCTCTATAATCACCGCTGTAGGCGTGGGCGTCACATACGTCGTCACAAAGGAAAAGATACTGCAAAGGGAGGATGCCAGGCGCATGGAGGCCATCCTGACCGTACTCCCTGGCATTAAAGGAAGTCCCCAAGAGCTTACACCCACGGAGACAGCCCCCGAGGACAAGGTCTATACGGCAGTAGGAGAAGGGGATGCCCCCATAGGCTATGCCGCCCTGGGTGAGGCCCAGGGATATTCCAGTAAGATAAAGGTAATGGTAGGCCTAGACCCCGGGCTGGATAAAGTCCTGGGCGTTAAGATCCTCTTCCAGCAGGAGACCCCAGGCCTTGGCACCAGGGTCATGGAAATAGCCACCACCAAGACCCTCTGGAATATGTTCTTTGGTGCAAAAGCGGCAGTCACAGAGGAGATAAACTTAAACCCCTGGTTCCAGGAGCAGTTTAGGGGAAAGGCCCTGAACCAGCTAGAAGTAGTAAGGCAACAGGACCCCGAAAAGATAGTAGCCATAACAGGGGCAACCATCACTACTAAGGCGGTAACTGCAGCAGTAAAAAATGCCATAGAAAAGATAACGAAGACTGCCAGAGCTAAATAAATCCACCTGGGCTGCCTTAGCAAGTAAAAACGCAGAAACCTCTTCTACAACAAACCCGTCCCAAGCTCTTAAGAAATAAGGCCTTAGCTTTGAGGCCCGAGTCCGAAAAGCTACTGATTGCACCATTATCGGAAAACCAAGGCCCCGAATATAGCCTCTAGTTTCCTATTGATATTGGATTAAAACTAGATTATGTTAAAAATGTTTGCTAACCAGATAATGGCCTGTGTCTCGATATCGTTCAAAGAATGCAGAAATCTTGGAATACTAAGGCCCCTTTACGAAATATTAATTTGATAATGCCTCTGCAGAAGCTGATTGTGTGTTGTCATTGGTAAAATGCGATAAGTAACTGAATTCTTCATAGGTCTAATTGGATATAAGAGGTGAGGAAATGGCAGATAGGCTAATTGAGTTTTATGGCACCGAATGCTCTCACTGCAAGAAGATGGAGCCCCTTATTGAGAGGCTCGAGAGGGAAGAAAGAGTAAAGATTACGAGGCTTGAGGTATGGCACAATAGCCAGAACGCCGACTTTATGAATAAGGTGGACAGGGATGAAAAGGGCAACCCCCTCTGCGGTGGAATCCCCTTCTTCTACAATGAAAAGACAGGCAAGAAGCTCTGCGGCAGTATAAGCTATGAAGAGCTCGAAAAATGGGCCATAGGTAAATAGTAAATAAGAGACCGATTAATGGTCAAAAAGGCCCTTGAGACCTTTAAGGTAGAATATCTGCAGGTCCTTGATACCAGCGGAAATGCTGACAAGAGGCTTATGCCCGAATTGAGCCGCAACCAGATCAAGGAGCTTTATGAACTTATGGTCCTTGTCAGGACCTTCGACGATAAGGCCTTTAACCTCCAGCGGCAGGGCAGAATAGGGACTTACATACAGGTCAAGGGACAGGAAGCCTCCCAGGTAGGCTCTGCCTACGCCTTAGGGCCGAAAGACTGGATTTTCCCCACATACAGGGAATCTGGTGCCCTTATAGTGAGAAAGCACCCAATGCACATGCTCCTTCAGTACTGGGGAGGCGACGAGAGAGGTCTTAAAAGCCCCGAGGGCCTAAATAATTTCCCTATCACTATTCCTGTAGGCACCCATATACCCCACGGAACAGGAGTTGCCTGGGCATCAAAGATGCTTAAGGAGAAGGTTGTTACCATGACCTACTTCGGTGACGGCGCTACCTCAAAGGGAGATTTTCACGAAGGTCTTAATTTTGCTGGAATCTTTCAGGTACCCGCCGTCTTTATCTGTCAGAATAACGGCTTCGCCATCTCCCTGCCCAGGGAGAAGCAGACCGCCTCAAAAACCCTTGCCCAGAAGGCCGTTGGCTACGGCTTCAACGGCATCCAGGTGGATGGAAATGACATCTTTGCCGTTTACAAGGTAGCAAAAGAGGCCGTGGACAGGGCAAGAAAGGGAGAAGGGCCTATCCTCATAGAATGTATTACTTACAGGCTTGCTGACCATTCCACCTCTGATGACGCTTCAAGATACAGGACAAAGAAGGAAGTGGAGGAATGGCAGAAAAAAGACCCTATCGGCAGACTGGAAAAGTATATGAGAAAGAACAAAATCCTCACAGATAAGTACAAAGAGGCCGTTATCCAGAAATCAAAAGAAAGGGTGGAAAAGGCCGTGGGGGATTTTGAGAAAATGGCTCCATCAGAACCATTAGACATTTTCAAATACACCTATGCCCAGCTTACAAAAGAACTGGAGGAACAAATGTATGAATTAACAAAAGGAGAGCTCTGAAGAAATCTGTGGATACCTCTAATTTACCCCCTCCCTCGATGGGAGGGGGTAATGGGGAGGGTGAACTTTTTCCTCCACCTAAGTCTATCTGACAATAGCAGATATGCAGTAGGGTGTTGAATTCACCCCCACCCTTCCCTCCCCCATCAAGGGGGAGGGAGTGTCAGGCCGAAGTCGATAAATAAGGGTTTTTCAAAGGTCTCAAAAGAATAACATAGCTCCCTTTCTTACAGGCCCGCCTAAGGCGGGCTAGGCTGTGGCCTCCTAAGACAGAAATTAAAAAGGAATGAACGGTAATGCCCAAGAAAATCCTGGGGACTTTTAAGGTAGAATATCTGCAGGTCCTTGATACTAACGGGAACGCTGACAAAGGGCTTATGCCCAGGCTGAACCGCGACCAGATCAAGGAACTTTATGAGCTTATGGTCCTCACCAGGACCTTTGATGACAAGGCCTTTCATCTGCAAAGGCAGGGAAGGTTAGGAACATATCTGCAAGTTAGGGGCCAGGAGGCCACTCAGGTGGGCTCGGCATATGCCCTGGGGAAGAAGGACTGGATTTTTCCATCCGGCAGGGATATAGGTGCCCTTATCACGAGAAATCACCCCATGCATATGCTTCTTCAGTACCGTGGTGGCGATGAGCGGGGAGTTAAGACCCCTGAGGGTCTCAATAACTTCTCCATCACCATCCCCGTCTCCACGCAAATACCCCACACAACTGGTGCCGCATGGGCATCCAGGATGCTCCACCAGAAGGTTGTTACTATGGTCTATTTCGGAGACGGTGCTACTTCCAGGACAGATTTTCATGAAGGCCTCAATTTTGCTGGAGTCTTCCAGGTGCCTGTGGTCTTTGTCTGCGAGAACAACGGTTGGGCAATCTCCCTGCCCAGGGCCAAGCAGACTGCCTCAGAGACCCTTGCCCAGAAGGCCATCGGCTACGGCTTCGAAGGCCTGCAGGTAGATGGGAATGACGTGTTTGCTGTCTATCGTGCGGCAAAGTATGCCGTGGAAAAGGCACGCAAGGGGAAAGGCCCTACCCTCATAGAATGCGTTACCTACCGCCTTGCAGACCATTCCACCTCTGACGACGCTTCAAAATACAGGAGCAAAGAAGAAGTGGAGGAATGGCAGAAAAAAGACCCCATCGACAGACTGGAAAAGTATATGAGAAAGAACAAAATCCTCACAGATAAGTACAAAGAGGCCGTTATTCAAAAATCAAAAGAGAGGGTGGAAAAGGCGGTGGAAGATTATGAAAGAATCGCCCCGCCCCAGCCAGAAGACCTCTTCAAATACACCTATGCCCAGCTCACAAACCAGCTAGAAGAACAGATGAAAGAACTGAGAGAGGAGTAAGATGGCTAAGCTGAATATGGTGCAGGCCGTGAACCTTGCCTTACGGCAGGAAATGAAAAAAGACAAGAGGATGGTCATCCTGGGGGAGGATGTAGGGAGAAATGGGGGTGTCTTCAGGGTAACAGAAGGCATACTGGAAGAATTTGGAGAGGAAAGGGTCATTGATACACCCCTTTCGGAACTGGGCATAATCGGGACATCTATCGGCCTGGCCGTGAACGGTATGCACCCTGTGGCAGAGATTCAGTTCAGCGGCTTTCTTTACGCCCCTTTCGACCAGATTATCTCCCACGCCGCCAGGATAAGGACCAGAAGCCGGGGCAGATTCACCTGCCCTATGGTAATAAGGAGCCCTTATGGAGGGGGGATAAGGGCCCTGGAGCTCCACTGTGAAAGCCAGGAGGCAATCCTTGCCCACACGCCAGGCATAAAGGTGGTGATTCCCTCAGGGCCTTATGATGCAAAAGGACTCCTGATATCCGCCATAAGGGACCCTGACCCAGTAGTCTTTCTGGAACCTATGCGGGTGTATAGGGCCATAAAAGAAGAGGTGCCTGAAAAGGAATACACCATACCCCTGGGAAAGGCCAATATCGTCAAGGAAGGGACAGACCTCACCGTCATCTCCTGGGGCGCAATGCTGAAATATACCAGGGAAGCCCTGGAGAAGACAAACTACTCCGCTGAAATAATTGATTTAAGGAGCATAAAGCCCCTGGATACAGAGACAATAATAAATTCTGTGAAAAAAACAGGAAGGTGCCTTATCGTCCATGAGGCCCCTAGAACCTGCGGCTTTGCTGCCGAGATAATTGCCCAGATAAATGAGAAGGCCTTCTTGCATATGGAGGCCCCTGTGGTGAGGGTTACAGGTTTTGACGTACCCTTCCCTCTGTATAAGCTTGAGAATTACTATATCCCTGACGAGAAGAGGATATTGAAGGGTGTCGAGAAGGTGATGAAATTTTAGGTTTTTTGAGTTTGGACATATTCGGCTGGCCGTGATAAATCCCCTCCCCCTTGATGGGGGAGGTAAGGGTGGGGGTGAATACCACCCTCCCCCCCTCCCCCTCCCATCAAGGGAGGGGGAAGACTGAATGGTCCATCAAGTTATATGTAGCGTGCCAGTCATGCCATAGGCAGATCCGCCTCTGGCGGACTTGCCTGGCACGC
>JAUQZZ010000133.1:0-253 GCA_030586765.1 Candidatus Brocadiales bacterium
GGCGGGGATGGGGATAGGCCTGGAGGAACTGAGAGGCCTTTCGGGGGCAGTATGGAAGTCAGGAGAGACCCATTATGAAAAATACCTCCTGGAGGTAAAGGTCCCTGAAGGGGCGCAACTGGAAAAGGACACAGGCATCTTAAAGGATAAGGGAGGCAAACCTTTAGGTGTAAAGATGGGCGAGAAAATCTTAAGGGGTTTTGATACGCCCTCCCGAAAGCTGGAATTCTACTCAAAACAACTTGAAGAAAAA
>JAUQZZ010000133.1:263-5166 GCA_030586765.1 Candidatus Brocadiales bacterium
GACCCCCTGCCCAGGTATGAGGACCCAGAAGACAAACCCACCAAGAAGTACCCCCTTTACCTGGTGGCCTGGAAGCAGGCAGAACATACCCACGGCAGGACCTTTAATAATGCCTGGCTCATGGGGCTTAAGCCAGATAATCCCTTGTGGGTTAACACAGAGACAGCAAAGAGACTGGGCATAGAGGAAGGGGATGAGATAGTTATAGAGTCCCCTTACGGCAAGGCAAAAGGCAAGGTGCACCTCACCGAAGGCATACACCCTGAGGTGGTGGGACTGCATCATGGTTATGGCCACTGGGCCCTGGGTAACATAGCCAGAGGTAAAGGGGTCAACGACGGACTCTTTATGCCTGGAAAGGCGGAAAGACTTTCGGGACAGGGCATAACCAAGGAGGTAGGGGTAAGGATATACAAGGCTTAAGGGGTCAAGGGTTCAAAGGTTTAAGTGATTAAGGGTTCAAGGGTTTAAAGGTTCGGGTTCTATGGCACAGCAGGCCTTTCTCGTTAATCAATATAACTGCATAGGATGCCATGCCTGTGAGATGGGCTGTAAACAGCAGTGGCAGACAGAGCTCAACTGGCGTTATGTCAGACACTTTGAGGGAGGAAGGTATCCCAACCCAGTGAGGCTCTACCTATCCCTGAGCTGTCAGCACTGTGAAGAGCCCCTCTGCGCCCAGGCCTGCCCCACAAAGAGGTATATTAAGAGGGACTTCGCCTGGATGGCTCAACAGCCCTGGATAACAATAAGGGACGGTAGCGTATCTGTCATCACCACACTGGGGAAGGAATACGAGGTGCCTAGGAAACTCTTAATGGCTGGAGAAAGATTCTTTGACGACGGTCTGGTAATCTATAACGATGTATCCTTTGGAGAAGAAGGGCATGGTGATTATAGTAACCACAGGTGCATCCTCTGCGGCCTCTGCGAGGTACAATGTCCTTATCACGTCCCAAGGCTAAATGATAAACCCACAGACGGCTATGGCAACCGATGGGAAAAATGCATGGGCTGTTACCCCAGACTCCAGCAGGGTCTTCCACCAGTGTGTTCTCAGGTCTGCATGGGCCTGGCTCTGGATATGATGAAACTCAAGGACCTGGAGGCTGACAAAGGACTGATTAAAGAGGTTCCTGGCTTTAAATACGAGGATACTAAGCCCTGTGTCCGCTTCAAGTCCCTAAAACCAGCCCTTCCAGATAATATAATAGAAACAGTAAACCTGTAAAAGATACCCCTCTTTATGCTGTCCGTTGGCTCTCTGGCTTCACTCCCGCCCACAGCTTTCCTGTGGAAAGGCAGAGACAAACAAGTATTAAGGAGCCTGTCTTTATGAAATCCTTAGAACAAAAAAGACCGATAAAATGGTTCAGACTACTCCCCCACTATTTCCTTAAACTCCCTCTCCTCCCTGTAGGCCTGAAAATAGGGATTACTTTTGGCCTCCTCCCTGTATTTGGGCTCTAGTGCGATAGCCCTTCTTAAGGAATCAAAGAAGTCTCCCTTTTCCTCCATCTCAGCGTAGCTTAAGGAGATATTATACCAAGAAGCTGCAAGGTCTGGCTTAAAGGAAAGGGCCTTTCTATAAGCCTCTATTGCCTCACGGTCCTTTCCAAGGGATGACAGGATAAGCCCCTTGAGGTTCCAGGACTCGAAGCTCTCAGGCCAGAGAACTATCGCCCGCTCAACGGTTTCTCTTGCATCCTCTAATTTACCTGTGTAAAAGAGCGTCCCTGCCATGTTATACCAGACATCATAAGAATTGATATTGATATCCGAAGCCTTTTTAAAGGCTCCCAGGGCCTCCTCATACCTCCTCTGTTTAAGGAGTACCTTCCCCCTATTAATCCACGCCTCTAGGTAGTCTGGTCTTATTTTAAGGGCCTCATCCAGGGCAGCAATGGCCTCCTCAGACCTTCCAAGGCCATCTAAGGCCAGACCTTTGTTCCCCCATGCAGTGTAGAAGTCTGGACTTGCCTCGATGGCCTTTTCCAGAACCACAAGGGCTTCCTGGCACCTGCCCAAACGGATTAGGACAAGACCCTTATTACTCAGGGTCATAACAGAAAGGGGATTAATCTCAATGGACTTGTTAAAGGCCCCGAGTGCACCCTCCAGGTCCCCAAGCCTTATAAGGGTGAGCCCCTTGATATTCCATGCCTCACTAAAATCTGGTCTTATAGCCAGGGCCTTATTAAAGGCCTCTATGGCCTCCTTATCCCTTCCAATCTCTCCCAAGGTCATGCCCTTATCCATATAGGCCACATAATGTCCTGGGTCAATCTCTATGGCCTTGTCAAAGGTCTCTATAGCCTCCTGGTATCTCCTCAAGCGAAGGAACATAAGACCCTTGTGGTACCAGGCCTCTGGAGAATCTGCCTTTATCGCAACAGCTTTTGTAAAGGATTGAAGGGCCTGGTCAAAATCCCTCAGGCGGGCATGATTAAGCCCCTTGGCCATTAACGCCTCAAAGGAATCGGGCCTTATCTGGAGGGCTTTATTCAGCGCCCCCAGGGCCTCCGTGTACCTGCCTATCTCCTCATAAAGGCCAGCAATGTTAAGAAGGGTCTCGTAGGAATCAGGCTTTATCTGAAGGGCACTGCGGAAGGCCTCTGCGGCACTCTTATACCTCCCTATGCGCATGAGCATTATGCCCTTGTTGTTCCACGCCTCCAGGGAGTCTGGATTAATCCGAGCGGCCTTATCAAAGGACTCCTCAGCCTCTTTGAAACGCGCCATATGCATCAAGGCGCTACCCTTACCCATCCAGGCTTCGAAGCTTTGGGGCTTCAGGTTTATAGCCTCCTCGAAGGCCTTTAACGCCTCTTCGTATCTACCTTGTTTTGAAAACTCCCTACCCTTGTCAATACGTTGCTCCAGGCTATTTGCCTGCGGTTCATAGGCCCTTATCTCCTCCCCAGAAAGTAAAAAGAATAGGAATGTAATGAAAATAATCCCCTTTCCTATCATTGCATTAAACCTTCCCTTAAAAGAACCACAGGCAGACCAAAAATTCCGTTGACAGTTTATCCCATCTACTTCTAAAATCTTGATGGGGGCCGAAGTGGCGGAATTGGCAGACGCGCTAGGTTCAGGACCTAGTGGGCGCAAGCCCATCAGGGTTCGACTCCCTGCTTCGGCACCACCCCTTTTTAACAGCCCCTTGGCACTAAAAGCAGTTTTTTAGAGACCCTCACGTACCCAAATCCCCTCTTTTTCCACCCAATTATAGCGAGGCTTACCTGTTACTTTATGGACGGTGATCTCAGTTACCTCCAGCTTCCTATCTGTCTCCTTCATAAAGAAGTCAAGGTCGTAAAGAACGCCCTCAGGTGTGGTAAAGTCGGCACAGGCAAAATAAACACCCTTGCCCACGGCAGATAGGCGGTCCTTGTGGACCTTCACCAGGGAGAGAACCAGTGGTTTCTCATCCACCTGGTCATACACCAAGAAAACTCCCCCTTTTAGCGCAGTGTCTTTTTGTACGTAATCGGTGATGGCCTCGGCCAGGGTCTCCTTTGTCAACCCAACCTCTTCCTTCTTAGCCGGCTTAGCTGGATGCTCCCTTGGATGCTCAGTGGGATGCTCTCCTGCGCAGGCAGTACTCACCATAGCCAACATAGATACAATTATTGTTATCGCTATTATTTTGGCTCTTATCATGTCTTGCCTCCTTTTTGTCAGCTTTAAGTAGTTTTATCTTCCGCTCTTTAACCCATTTACTGCCAGAAATTCTGTGGTGTTAAGGATGAGCCAATTATTCTGAACCCCGTTAGCAAGCCAGCCATTGTAAAGCTGCTTACCAGGAACCGGAGTGGTGCCGTCGTCGGCAGGGGAGCTATCAGAAAGGGCAGCAACCCTTCCCCTACCCAAGCTGGCTGTAGCCAGGAGGATGTCCATATCCAAGGGCCTAGACCCCTCCAGCCAGATATGGCCTGTGGCGCTGGAATTGAGGGCCTTCAAGAGGCGGATGGTTCCAAAACTATTAAGATAAACCCTCTCCACCATACCAAAGGGCCCCTGAAGCATAAGACAACCCTCCGTGCAGAAATTGGCCGTATGATGCCCTCCCTTTAGCCAGGAATGGAATTCACCCTTTCCCTGAAAATGTATCCCTGTGTGGGACTCTAGTTTGTTAAATACCCCTGTAGAATCTATCCCGTCCCCATCCCTATCGGAGCCAAAGTGATTGGCGATGAGGAAGACACCGCCACCAGCCTTTACAAAGGAGATTATGGCCTCCCGTTCCAAGGGTTTAAGATCCGCATTAGGCTCACACAGGATAAGGACATCAAATCTGGAGAGGTCCTGTGGGTCTTCAAGGACACCAAAGCTCAGGGGCTCACGGGTGCTCTCCACCTCATACCTCCCGCTCTTGTAGAGGTCAAAGGCCCAGGAAGAGAGCCCACCTGACCAGTCTTCAGAGGAGGAAGGCCTGGCTGGTCTAGGTGTAGGTAAATCGTCATCTATAACCCAATCGGCATGTCTCCCCGCACTCTGGGCATGGCCTGCATCGAAAAGCACTCGGTATTTGCCCTCTCCATAGGCATAGCTCCCAAGAAAGATGGCTATGGTAACGAACAGCAGGCCGAGCAATTTTGTCCTATTGATAGCCACTTCCTAAATAATACGTGGGAGGTAAGCTCCCACGCTACAGTTACTGTGTAGCGTCCGATGAGTGCATCGGATGTCCGCCTGAGGCAAATCGGGTATGGAGCCCGTAGCTACAAAGAATCACAATATCTCCTGGCCATGAGGGCTGCGCCCAGGGCGCCGGCTATCTGGGGCTCCTCGGGGAGGTTTACCTTCCTGGGATAGAGCTCTTCCATCAGCTTCTCGCACACGCCGATGTTTTTCATCACACCACCTATCAAGGTTATCTCCTCCTGGATGTCTAGCC
>JAUQZZ010000134.1 GCA_030586765.1 Candidatus Brocadiales bacterium
CCCCACCCTACCCTCCCCCCTCAAGGGGGAGGGAGTTACTATACTGGACCCCTTCAAACAGGACTTTTGCAGAGGTCTCAGATGGTTGTTATCTCAACTTATTACCAGCTAATACTAATCCCTGCACCCATCCTCCACTTCTCGTAGGCCTGCTCCCCAGAAAGGTGCTGGAAAACAGGTATAGAGCCTGTGAGCCAGAGATTAGTCCGCTTATTAACCCCTACCCTTATGCCAGGGGAGAGATATACTATCGTAACGCCACTATGTTGCAAACGCTCGTCTTTTTCAGTGTCCCGTTCCTGGTGGGCGGCATTTACTTCACCTACAAGGGTTACCCGAGGCCTTAGCCAGTCGTTAATAATAATGGGATTCTTATTGATAGCATAACTGAGGCCAAGGTCTAACAGCACAGCATCACCGGTTTCAAAATCCTGTGCCCCTTCAGTGCGTATTTCATATATGATGTCAGCATCTATTCCCCAACGCCTGTTATATGTCCTGCTCCAGGCAAACCCCAGGCGACCATCCACTGAGCCACTGCCTGGTTGATTATGGGTGCCGAAACGTTCCTTTCCCCTGGCCTTCTCGTGGGTATCTCCCGTGGGGAACTTCACACCGCCAAGGAAGGAGACATGGTCAGGGTGGGTGTGAAGAAACATGTATTTCCCTTGTAGCAGCAGGTCTCCTATCCCATCGCTGTCACCCTTTATGAAGCGTATCTCGCTATCCTCCAAGGTGGCCTCGCTGAATTGGTCAAAGCTGTTCCAGGGAAGGCTGAGGGAGAGGGTAAGGTCGTTTGTGAGACCATAGGAAACACTCCCCCGGTAGTTTATCTCCCTCTTGTGGGCATGGACGTCTTCACCCAGGCGGGTGAGAAAAGTGAGCTGGTCATCAGGGATGGCATCGAACTCCCTCCTGTCGTAGCGGAAGGATGTAACCACCTTTCCCTTGGGCAGGGTCTCGCCCGATACGGTATTAATTGTGCCTGTGGCCTTTGCCTCAACGGTTCCCTCATGGTGGGCAAGGGCCTCTTTAATAATAAATAGCACTAATACAAAAATCGTGCTACTAACCCACAAAAAATTTTTACGCCAGGTTCTTCCCTGTCGTAGCCACAGAGAGTTTGCCATATTTCACTCCTTTTGTTGCCGTCACCTTATCGGCGATTTTCTTGATGTCTTTGCCCTTTCCTCTAACCACCAGTACCTCCAGGCAATTATGCTCGTCCAGATGGATATGAGTAGTGGAGAGGATGGACTTATGGTATTGGTGCTGGAGGTCTGTAAGGAGATGGGTGAGTTCCCTAGTATCGTGGTCATAGACCAGGGTTACTGTCCCAACGGTCTCCTTTTCTCCTGCCTTCCACTCATCCTCTACCAAGGCATCTCTTATCAGGTCCCTTATGGCCTCAGACCTGTTAGAGTACCCCTTTTTTGAGATAAGATTATCAAAATCTTTAAGCAGTTTGGAATTCAGGGATACGCCAAAACGTATTATGCTGTTCATAGTGATAGTGTTATTTTTCCAAAAAAGATAACACAGATTTCTTCTTTGTCAAGCCTTTTCTTGAAATAAATCTCTTACTGCTCTCAATCCCCTTGTATTTTATCCCCAGGCATAATATGATTACCAGGAAATGCTCAAGCACAGCTTTATTCACATCCCCCGTGTAGGCAAGGCCACGGAAAGGAAACTCTGGGCTAGAGGGATACACAACTGGGAGGATTGTCTCAGGGAGGCGGGCAAACTTGCCCTGTCCCCAAGGCTCCAGCGAGTCATCCACTCCCATCTAGAGATATCCTGCCAGGCCCTTTCCCAGGGGGATGCCGCCTTCTTTGAGACCTGGCTTCCTACCAGTGAACTCTGGAGGATGTACCCTGAGTTTTTTCAGAAGGCGGTGTTTTTAGATATAGAGACCACTGGGCTTTCACCCCACTGGAGTGACATCACCATTGTAGGAATCTACAACGGTCAGGACACCGAGGTCTTCGTGAAGGGCAAGAATCTTGAGGATTTTCCTGATGAGATTAGGAACTATTCCCTCCTTGTTACATTTAATGGCAGGCAGTTCGACGTCCCCTTTCTCAGGGCAAGATTCCCTGGGCTAGAAATGCCTCTTGCTCATATAGACCTGAGGTTTCTTCCTAAGAGGCTGGGTCTCTTCGGAGGGCTAAAGAATGTCGAGAGGATGCTTGGCCTCCAGAGGGAGGGAAATCTTGGTGATGTGGATGGCTATATGGCCACCAGGCTCTGGCAGGAATACAAAAAGGGTAACCAGGCGGCCCTGGATACATTAATAAGATATAACCTCGAAGATGTGGTAAATCTAAAAGACATAATAGAGTTGGCCTACAATATGGCCATCGAAGGTCTCCCCATTATAGTCAAGCCACTGAGGCGGAGTCCCAGGCCCAGGCTAAACCTGCCCTATGATTCTGAGCTAATTTCCTGGCTGAGGAGGTCTTTTTAGTTTTTATATAGGGCAGGCCTAGAAGGATGTCCCTACTTACGGTAGGGTGCCGCAGGGTCATGCCAAAGGCAGATTCGTCTCGGGCGAACTTAAGCCCTGCAGCCATTCCCAGGAAGTCTCTAACCATTATGCCCTCCCCCTTGATGGGGGAGGGAAAGGGAGAGGGTGAATGCATAGTTAATGGACAAGATTTATCTCCACCTTCCCCCCAACCCCTCCCATCAAGGGAGGGGAAAAAGAAGCAGAACGTAGGGAGGGGGTTAATCCCCCTCCGTCCCCAGTGGAGGGACACGAGGGCCCTCCCTACGAAGAACAAACATTAAAAAATTGTATAGCACAGCAGGGCTGTCTGAGGAAATCATTAATGGCTGAGAGGGTAGGGCATTTCTCTGACAAATATCCGAGCCTCATAAACAGATACGAGGGCGTTAAAGAGCCTGAGTTCAAGGGCCCTGATGGGGTGAGCAAAAAGATTACAGAGGAGATAGTCCGATGCCTCTGGTTTGGGCGACACTTTGATACGGCAAAGCTCTATACAGAAGACGGCTCCCGCCTGGAGGTGGTTTCCCCGGGCTGGTGGAATGTGGAAGGAGGCCCAGACCACCTCCGTGCAGAGATAATACTGGAAGGCAAGGGATTGGTGAAAGGGGATGTAGAGATTCACGTCCTCGCCTCTGATTGGACAAGGCACGGCCACGACAGGCAGGAGGAATATAAAGATGTCTGTCTTCATGTGGTGATGTGGAATGATACCACCCAGGGCTTTGTCAAGGATTGTACAGGCAGGCTCATACCACAGCTTGCGCTGGCTAAATACGTGGCAAGTCCCCTTGAGGAACTCCCTGATGTAATAGAGGCATATCTGGCTCCCTTAGAAAAGGGCCGATGGCCCCTCCTTCCGGGTCCGTGTCAGGAGGTTTTATCCCGTAGGAGAGGTGCTTTTGACAGGCTGGGGCATATACTAGACCAGGCAGGAGACCACCGCATACTAGCCAGGGCAGGGAGATTTCAGAGGTCCCTGGAGACAAAGTCTTATGAGGGGGTGCTCTACGAGGCCCTAATGGAGGCCATGGGATATAAAAACAATGCGTTACAATTCTCCCGCCTGGCCTCTCTGGTGACCCTGGAAGACCTAAGGAGTCGGGTGCCCATGGATGCCCCTTTTGAAACAAGGGCCCTATGGATACAGGCGGTGCTCCTGGGCGCAGGGGGTATGTTGTCTCAGTGGCAGGGGTGCGATTATGATGAGGACGGTAGGGAGTATGTCGAGTCACTCCGCAGGCTCCGGCATGAAACGGGAAAGAGGAAGAAGCTCATGGAGGCAAGCTCCTGGCGGTGGTCAAGCTCCAGGCCTTTAAATTCCCCTCCCAGGCGGATAGCCGCCCTGAGCCATCTCTTCGCCAGGTTTCTGGACAAGGGGTTTTTTAAGGAGCTTCTAGGGGCCTTTGAGGAGGCAAAGGATAAAGAAAGGGCTAAAAAGGCAGTAAAGAGGATAGAAAATTATTTTACCCAGACGCAGGACCCTTTCTGGTCTTATCATCTCTCCCCAGGGAAACGGCTCAAAGTCCCTACCAAGTTGATAGGTAAGGAGCGTGCGGCCGCAATCTTTATAAATGTCATCCTACCCCTCCTTCTTGTCTATGCCCGAAAGGAAGGGGAGGCGCATTTAGAGGCCCAATTGCATGAGGCCTACTGTGGCTATCCAAGGCTCTCACCCAACAGTATCCTTAGGTTTATGAGTCAAAGGGTCCTTCCAAAGGAATCAGCCCCCAAGCTAGTGAACACTGCCCGCAGGCAGCAGGGCCTGCACCAAATCTTCAGGGATTTTTGCCAGAGGAAGGATGTAGGCTGCCAGCGCTGCGGCCTTTTTGCGGCCATAGAGAGGCAGGGCAGATGAGGGAATACCTTAGAGGATTAAAAATGGGTCTTGTGGGCCTTTTAGGCCCCCCGCTCTTGAGGCTCCTTTGTTATACCTTGAGGATTGAAGAGATGCCTAGTGGGTACAGTCAAAGACTCTTCTCCAGCGGTTCAGGAGTCATCATAGCCTTCTGGCACTCAGGGATGCTTGTACCGGCCTATGTGGGAAGGGGTCAGGGTATACGGGTGCTTATAAGTCAGCACACGGACGGTGAGTATATCACACGGGTGATAGGTAACATGGGCTTTGGGGTGGTGCGGGGTTCCAGCACCCGCGGGGGTGCCAGGGCCATGGTGAATATGGTAAGGGAGGCCGAGAGGGGCCACTTTTTAGCAATAACCCCAGATGGTCCCAGGGGGCCCAGGGAAAAGGCCCAGTCGGGCGCAATCTTTCTGGCAAAGAGGACGGGGCTTCCTATCCTTCCCATAGGTCTGGGCTTTTCTAGTTGCTGGGAGCTTCCTAGCTGGGACAGGTTTCGAATACCTAAGCCTTTTTCAAAGGTGGTGCTTGTCTTTGGTGAGCCTATAAGCGTCCCTGAAGGACTAGTTGAAGAGGGGGTAGAGGGTTACAGGCAGGCCCTGGAGGAGTCACTAAAAGGGTTGTCTCAAGGGGCCGAGGCCATTATAAAGGGGTCTTCGACATAAGTAGGATGCGTCTTGACGCACCCTACAGGCTAAACAGCATGTTTAGACACAATTTTAGCCAATCGAAAGTTTACGGCTTTTTATG
>JAUQZZ010000135.1 GCA_030586765.1 Candidatus Brocadiales bacterium
GCTGAAGCCTGCGGCTACTTACAATGGCGGAGACGTCGTGAAGGGATGGGGACAGTGGGGGCGGTGGCTATAGACAGTGAGGGGAATATCGCATCTGCTACCTCTACGGGTGGGGTAGGGTGCGAGACCCCGGGTAGGGTAAGCGATGTGGCCTCCCCGTGTGGAACCTATGCCAACGGGTTAGTGGGCGTATCCTGTTCGGGGAGGGGAGAGGATATAGTCAATGCGGCCCTGGCTGTAAGGGTGGCAACGAGGGTGTCCGATAGTATGGGGCTTAAGGAGGCCATGAAATTAGCCCTCAGAGAACTGGGGGCCGTTGGGGGGAAGGCAGGCATGATAGCCCTTGATAAAGAAGGACAGGCCCTGTGCCTCTACAACACGCCATTTATGTCTTATGCGGTTAGGTGAACCTATTTCTTCCTCCACCTAAGCGTCGGGTCCAGCATGGAGAAGTCCATCTTTTCTTTCTTCAGCTTCTTATGCCTCTCGTGGACATCGTCTACCCTATGGAATATCTCTTTCGCCACCATCGCCGCCAGCCCCTCTGCACGTTCCTTAGAAAAATCAGCCCTTAGCTGTTCCGTCATTACCGCAGTGAGTTCCTCTTCTCCCAGGTCGTTGGTGTCCTTCCAGATAGAATAGAGCTGTACCGAGTCCCAGAATTTTTCTGGCCTAATCCTCTCGTAGATACCTCTTTCCAACTTAGCAGGCTCAAAGCTGATACCTTTAACATTCAGACTCAACTTCCTGGTAGGGATGTCAAATCTGCCTCTGTAGGAGGCGGCGGCTGGGAAGGGCGCATCGTATTTCTTCCCCCAGGCCTTGACGGAGACCGTGCCCTTTACCTCCCCCGTCTTTATGTTGAGCGTACCCGCACTGTTCTCAGGAGAATTCAGGGTGAGATTAATGTCCCCCCTGGATTTTCCCATTGCCTTAAAGGAGGGGGCATGGGCCTCCAGGGCAGTGATATTGAACTTTACAATGTTCGGGTTCCCCGTGGGGGCCAGAGACACCGCTACCTTGCCCGTGGGGTTGGAGAATACCGCCTTCCCTTTCTCTTTTCTGGAGCTTATCCCTGTCTCCAGTTCGTAGATCATACCCAATTGGAATTGTGCGTTACCTGGAAATTCAAGGGGACTGGACAGTTTGAAATCCAGAGGCACATCCAGGATATAGCTCCAGAATCGGGAGCCCTCCGGCATCTCTAAAAACCGCTCCATAAGCTTCACAACCCACAGGTCTTCCTCAGGAATGTCCTCCATGTCGGAAAAGAATTCGGAAAAGAACCAGGAGAAGGGTTTTTGCGGGGTCTTGTTATACGGGGCAAGGAGGTCGTCCGGTTCTACCGCATCGCCGCAGGTCTCATGCAACCCCTTGAAGGCCTTCGTTACCACAATCAACTCAGTTAGCTTCTCCTGCCTAGGGGTTAGGGGACCTTTATGTGGGGTATAGGCAACGGAGCCATCAGGAGGGGCAAGCCTTTTCTCACTATCCGCGCAAAAGGCAGGAACCTTAACAGTGGCCGTTCTTCCTGGCCACAGTAGTACAGGCGGAACATAGCCTACCTGATAAGGCGAATAGGCCTGGTTCTCTGGCTCAAGGAGTGTGCCTGTTGGGATAACAACCATACATTTACTATCCGTTTTATTGGTAAGGGTTAAGGTCATTCCTGTGGTAGTGCCTGTGCCTCTAATTGAGAGCGCCAGTTTGTTGCTTTCCAGACCTTCTTCAAGGGAAAGGGGTGGGAGCTTCGGGATTGACGGTGGATATTTTCTCCCGGCAAGGCCAGTAGGTCTAGGGATACCGTCCTCTCCTATAACCCACTCATAGTCAGCGCCTCCGCCCCCGTATGGTGAGGGATGGCCAACAATTCCCGTACCCCTTGTGAACTCTTCCCTGGCCCGCTCTGCCCAATCAACTGATGGCAGCCAGTAACCTTCAACGGGATTCCCATTGGCGTCCCATGTTTGTATTGTAATGTTACCATCCGCATCCCGGGTAATCCTCTGTCTCAGATTCCCGTCTTTATCATAGGCTTCCTGAACGTGTGGCGTTCCATTGTCATAACCACTCCATATTGTATAGTCTCCATAATCTGGGTCATATTCCACATCGACCCTTACGGACTCCTCCGTCAGATGCCCCTCGTGGTCAGCAGTAATTTTTTTATCCATTATGCCGTCATTGTCTGTATCTACGTATTCGGTGTACCCTCCCTGTGGATTATATATCCTTACCCTGAACTGGCCTGTTCCCGGTTCTCCCCACTGGGCCTCTGCGCTCGGCCTTCCGTCATACCCATAGGTTATCACCGTATCTCCGAACCCGTCCCCGTCCTTGTCTATATAGACCTGTGGCCTCCCCCATTCATCATTACCGTAGAATGGCCAACCTTTTTGTGCCCGTTCGTAAAGGAGCCTATCCCTTTTCCTTGTCCTGGCCGTTGTAACGCCCTCCTTCTTCTGGGTGGCCTTCAGTACCGCCTCTGTGGTCGGACTCGGCTCAGGAGGGACCGATGGCCCCTCCTCCGGCTGTTCGGGTCTTTGTGGGAGAGATAGCTCCTCCAGTATGTACTTATCCGCGTACCCGGGTGGTTCCGGTTCCGAAGGCGGTGGTGGAGGGAGAATCATCCTCCTGTATGTCTCCGAGTCGTATATTTCTGCAATCATCCTGTCTATTTCCTCTTTTATGGCGGTGCGCTCCTCATCACTGATTTCTCCCCTATAATATTTCTCCTCCGCATGTCCCCTTATACTGTAGAGCCTTTCAAGGAATTCAGGTGTGAAAGCGCGTATAATCCCTACATTCAATAGATCCTGTACCCACTGCCTTATCTCGGCCTTGAGTTCCTGGAATCCCTGGGAGGGCCCTGGTGGAGGTTGTTGAGGTTGCTGGGGCTGTTCAGGGGGTTCCTGGCTCACCAAGCGGGTAGGGTCTACTTGTTCAAAGGCCCTGGCCAGTTCCTCTGCCAGTTTATCCAGGGCTCCCTCTTTGTCAGCCTCCTGAGCGGCCTTGAGCGCCATCATGGTACTAAATAAGATTCCAAAGGCCTCTTCTGCCTCTCTAGACCTCTCTCCACCCTCACCTACCCCGCACTTGCCGCAGGTAGCGCCTGCCTGGCTACCAGGGAGGAGTGATAGGCTGAGAATAAAGACGAAAGTTAAAAAGATTCTAAACATGGCCGACCCCTCCAGTATAAGTTCTTTTGTACTTCTAAACCCATTTCCTCCTCTCAAACAGAAGATAGGTGAGGCTTCGCAGAGAAATAGAAGCCTCACCTATATTCAAAGGATTCTCAGCCGGCTTTATCAATCACTGACGCCTCTTCCAGTGACCACTGTGCCTGCCAGATTGGCACCACTAGCATCTGAGAATGTAACGGCATCAGTAAATGTGCCGACAGCAGGAGGAGCAAAAGTGATGGTCACAGCAACACTGCCAGGTGTCGTAGCAGTTGCCGCAGGGACATTAAAACTGTTTCCAGGTGCCGTTACTGTGAACCCCCGGTTACCGCCGGACCACGATGCATTAACAGCTATCGCATTGGGGCTGTTATTTTGTATGTTGAAGGTGCGAGTGGCGTTTCCCCCAACCAGGACGTTGCCGAAGTCAAGGGCTTGCCCTGCGACCATATCGCCACCTGTCACCGAAAGTGCACCCACTGCCTTTTGAGTGACCCCATTCCCCCTAAGTCTTATGCTAGTATGCGTCCCCCCCGTAAATCCTGGGCTTGCCCTCCCACTATGTCCTCCTGTCCTGCTGGGTGAGAAGTTGATGAGATAGTTCGGGGTGGACTGGCCAGGGTTAATAATCATGGCCTGAAAGGCTGGACCACCATAAGTAAAAGCTTTTTCCGTATTTACGGCGAGCCCCACTATCTCCCCGGGGTCGGTTCCGTTGTTTGTCCAGCTGATGGTATCCTGTTTAGTCGTCCCCACATAAACGTCTCCAAAGTCAAGAGTAGCGTTAGCAGGTACGAGATTAGCATTACCTGGTGGGGCGCACCCGGCCATCCATGTGACTAAGAGAAGCAGGACAAACAGGAAACTGCCTTGTCTTATCACACTAACCAGTTTTTCCATCGCCATACCTCCTTTCTTGGGTCTATGCCCAGGAGACTTGATTTCAAGCCTTGCATCCCAGTAATGCAGAGTTGGGTTGAATAGGGATTTTTAATGTATTCAATCTTAAACACTTTATTGCATTCCTCACGCCCTGGAGAGTCTTTAAAAGAGTATACCACATGATGCGTAAGGGGGCAAATTTCTAAGTATGCTATGTTAAATATACAACACAAATACATTACGTCTGCTCTGAAACTGGAAGGACAGGAGACCATGGACAAAGAAGATTCTTCTCCGCCTAAGATACCCAAAGAAAAGGTTTGAAAAAAGGAGCAACATGGGGTAATAATTAGAGAGCCAAGTGGCACTCAACTAAAAGGAGGTGTGATTATGGGTTGTGGGAAGCCTCATGGAAAGAAGACGGCTGGGCCTAAGAAGGCCACAGCTAAGACCAAGAAGGGCAAATAATAGTATCCTTTGTTTTGTGTTAGATAAGGAGGGATTTTATGAAGGGATTAAAGGCACGTGACATAATGACTAGACCGGTAGTCTCGGCCCGAAAGGGTGCATCAGCCAGGGACGTGGCCATGCAACTCCTCTGCGGACTCTACAGTGGTATGCCTGTTACGGATGAGGCGGGTAAGGTGGAGGGGGTCATCACTGAGCTTGACCTCCTTAAGGCGGTAAAGGACGGTAAAGAGCTGGTGAGAGTTACGGCGGGAGACGTCATGACCAAGGATGTAACCGCTGTGAATGCAGACGACCCTGTTGACAAAGTCCTGGATGTCTTAATGGATAAACGCTTTATCCGTGTGCCAGTCCTACAGAATGGGAAGCTGGTGGGGGTGGTCTCCCGTTGCGATGTCCTCAGGTGTCTCATAGAGCCAGAGTTTGTGACCTATATGTAGATTGGGCAGGCCCTGTACCGTCCCTTCGCTCCGCTCTAGGGCAGGGCTGGTGCAGGGCAGGGGTAAACCCTGCCCCTACGGCCCAGTGGGATAGGGCATATAT
>JAUQZZ010000136.1 GCA_030586765.1 Candidatus Brocadiales bacterium
TTTCCAGGGTGTCCACCACCCTTAGCCCGTGGAGATTATGTTCAAAACCCCCGTGACCTTCCATAAGTTTGCTCAACGCCTCCTCTCCTGAGTGACCGAAGGGGGTATGTCCCAGGTCGTGGGCCAGGGCTATAGCTTCAGTGAGGTCTTCGTTCAAATTTAGGGCCCTAGCCACACAACGGGATATCTGCGCTACCTCTATAGTATGGGTGAGTCTAGTTCTGTAATAGTCACCCTCGTGGTTAACGAAGACCTGGGTCTTGTATTCCAGGCGTCGGAAGGCAGTGCAGTGGATTATCCTGTCTTTATCTCTCTGATAAACGCTGCGATAGGGATGTTCTTCCTCGGGATATTTCCTGCCCCTGGAGTCCTTACTCTTCATGGCGTAGCTGGCCAGCTCCCTTTCCTCTCGCCTTTCTATATCTGCCCTGGAGAACATTCCTCTACGTCCCTCCGAAAGACCCCTTTAGCTTTCTCAAAAGTTCTGAGAGGTGTTGTGAGATGACTTTTGTTTCCGAGGTCACGGGCATGAAATTGGTATCCCCTACCCACCTGGGCACTATGTGGAAGTGAAGATGCTCTTCTCCGGCCCCGGCCGCCTTTCCTATGTTAATACCTATGTTAAAGCCCTCTGGTTTCAGCTCTTTAGTTAAGAGTGCCTTGGTTTCCCCCAAGAGCCGCATCATCTCCTGGGTCTCTTTCTGTGTAAGTTCTAGTAAGTCACATTTGTGCCTCTTGGGTGCAATCATCAAGTGTCCATAATTATAAGGATACTTATTGAGCATCACCAGGCACTCCTTCCCCATATAGACTACCAGTCTTCTTTCGTCCTGTGCGTTCTCCACAGCCAGACAAAATATACAGCCTGTCTTTTTAGCCTGGATATATTCTTGCCGCCAGGGTGCCCAAAGATTCTTCATAGTTTTCAAGAGGAATCAAAAGCAGGAAATTTTGGGAAAGATAGGTTGTTATCTACACGTGGCACAACTTGTGGCAGAACAAGAACCACAAGCAGAGCTTGACCCGGAGTCGCCCTCACTACTCCCCGTAGCCATACCAAAGACTGAAAAGACCTTTTCTACTTTTCCACTACCACACTCAGGACACCTGAGTGTCTTTTTTTGAGAGGGGCTTGAAAAATACTCCTCAAATTTAATGGTGCAACCTGTACACTGAAACTCATAGATAGGCATAGCTTATCACTAGATTTAATTTAGACCTCTGAAGAATTCAAAAGTTGTAGTGGTCTGCCTTATGTGACTCTGCTTAATTCTATCGTGAAGTCGGGCGAGTTCGACAGAGGCATATCTGCCTCAGGTCACGCCAGAGGTCCGCCTTAGGCGGACGCCTCCAGCGCACATGACTCGACCACTACAGAATTAAAGAGAACGCAAAAAATCGCACTTTTGTCAGTCGTCTCTTAATCTTATTTTTACTTCAGGTTTCCTTTTAAATCAAGTTTTCTTTAAGGGCTGGGCCTTGCGGAGAGTTCCTCATAGATTCGGAACTCCTGCTCGGCCTCGGCCTTCAGTCCCTTCTTTTCGTAGGTAACGCCTAGATTATAATGGGCCTCTGGGTCTTTGGGGTCTATTTCTAAGGCCTTTTTATGCTCTATTACGGCCTCCTCTAGCTGGCCTATCTCGTCGTAAGCGGCGCCAAGGTTTACATGGGAATCTTTATCTCCTGGATTTATCTCCAAGGCCCCTTTGTATTGAGCTATTGCCTCTTGTAAGAGACCTTTTTGGAAGTAGGCATTGCCTAGGTTATAGTGCAATCCTGCATCCTTTGGGTTAGATTCCAGGGCCTTTTTATAGAGGGCAATAGCCTCCTCCAGTTGACCTCTTTCGATATATTGGGCAGCCTCAGCAAGGTTGATAGGTGGTTGGACAACTGTCGGAGGGCTTACAACAGGAGCCTCAGGCCTTACCGTAGGTTCTGCTGTGGGGGCCCTTACCTCTACCCCAGGCCCAGCACAACCTACCACTAATATCAAGAGAATACCTACGAGAATCACTTTCACAGGAATGTCCAGTTATAATCTATCTAGCAGTTCCTCTTTTTTCTTTTCGTAGTCTTTCTCAGTAATGAGCCCTTCGTCTTTCAGGTTCCTCAACTCCTTTAATCTATCTGGAATCCCCTTATCGGAAGAAGATTCTTCCTTGAGAAGCTCTGCCTTCTTGTGCTCGTAATCCTCTGGGGAGATGAGCTCCTCATTTAGCATCTTTTTCAGATCCTTGAACTTCTGACCCAGGTCTTTCTCCTGAGGCGGTGCTTGCTCTATGCCACCTCCAGGACTGTCCCTTGTAGGGGCGTTCTGTTCTTCATCGGAGGAGGTAAGGCCGATGGCTTCTTCTATCTTTCTAAGCCTTTCCTCCAGTGGACCATAGAGTTTGTCCCTCCTTTGTCGGACCAGAGAGGTAGGCTCCTTCTTGAAGGCCTCGTTTTCCATGTCAATAACCACCCAGTTAGTATGGCCCTCCTTAAGGACACGGCCTTCCCCAGACACGAGCTCCCAGAAGCCGCTATGGGATATGGAGGTGGGTTCTGGAGGGGCTTGCACCTTCCATTCCTTAGAGGTAGGGGTGTCGCCACTCTTAGCCTTTAACTGACCGAAGGCTATATTTAGATGTCCACCCGTTACAAAACAGGTGAAGCTGCTGCTGAAGTCGTGTAAGAGCCCGCCTGAAGAGCGGAAGGAGACTAGTAAGTCCTCCTCAGGTCTTGCCTTAGAAAGGGCCTCAACCATGGGAATGAGAATCTTGTCTATTTCTTCTTGGTTTAAGACCTTTTTACTAGCGCCTCTCTTAAGTAGTCCCTTCTCTCTATAATGAAGAGAAAAGAGTATATTCCTTAACTTAGCTTCAGAGATGATGTATGGGTGGTTAAAAGGTGTCTCTAATCCTTTCAGTCCACTTACGTCCCTTAGCGCTACAGAGGTAGTTCCCTCCCGGTAAATTACGGTGGAGCCTGCATGGCTAATAGTGGAAACGTGAAGAAGGAGAGAAGTCAAAAAAACAGTCCAGATTACTCTAAAGCCTCTTCTCATTACCTACTTCTTCTTTTAGGCCTTTTAAGCATAGCGTCTCTTGCCCTGGCGTAAAGGGACTCCATGTACCCCTTGGTCTTCTTTATTCTAAGCTTCTTGGCCTTGAAGCGTACGGCCTCCAAGCTTCTACCAAGCCTCTTGGCTAACACCTTGGTGTCGGTCTTGGGGTAATCTGTCTTCAATCTAGAGATTTCAGCCTTACCCCAGGGTTTTAGCCCTTTACGTCTGGGAGAGCGTCTTACTTTAGCCATGACATTAACCCTTTTATATACCTAATGAACTGGAGATAATAGACACTTTCACACTTAAACACACACCCACACCGTTGTCAAGAAAAAACTCCATAACCTTGGACGGTACGGGCCTTTTTCTCTTGAAAGACCTTCCTGTAGACAGTAGAATTTTTGCGGGGAGGAGAGCTTTGAAGGCACAGCTAATCACTCTACTGAGAATATTACTGGTCTTTGTAATCGTTGCTTTATATAAAAAGGGGTTCTCCTTCAACCTCGTTGCTACCATATTAACGGGTGCTATTATAATAATGGATGCCCTAGATGGGTACATAGCCCGGAAGTTTGGAGAGACTTCCGACCAGGGTGCCCTCTTCGATATCGTAGGGGATAGGATAGTGGAGAATGTCCTATGGATATATTTTGCCTGCATAGGGGAGTATTCCTTCTGGGTGCCCATTACGGTGCTTACCAGGGACGTGGTAGTGGATAACTTGAGGAGCCTGGCCTTTGCCCATGGGAAGACAGCCTTTGGTGAGAAGACGATGATGAAGAGCGGGTGGGCTAAATTCCTGGTAAGTTCCAGACTGAGCAGGGGGCTCTATGCCTTTGCTAAGGGGTTCTGCTTCGTCTTTATAGGCTTACTTATTACCCTGGAAAGTGCTGGTACCTTTGAGGCCTGGATGGGCTGCCTGGAGTCCATTAAATTCTTTGCAATCTATACCACCGTTGCCTTCTGTATCCTCAGAGGGCTGCCTGTTGTCTGGGAAGGACGCCATTACCTCTTTGGAGAAGGCCTGAAAGAACCCTCTTAAGAGGTTCAAAAGTCTAAAGGCTCAAGGTTTATCTGCATGATAAAGGCAGCCATCTTCGATATCGATAATACTATCCTAAAGGGGAAGTCCTCTGAACGTATCTTTATTAGATACCTTCGGGAAAAGGGTATCATCACATACATGGACATTCTCCGCTTCATATTCACCTTCCTGGTCAAATTATTTTCCTTCCGAGGTCTTTATATTAAGAACAACAAATCTTACTTGAAGGGCAAAGATAACTCTGTAATAAAGGAGGCCGCACGAGATTGTTTTAGAGATAGGGTGATATCCTTTATCTCTAGGGAGGCATTAGCGGAGATTCAAAAGAAGAGGGAGTCGGGGCATGTTATCGTCCTTTTATCAGGCACGCTGGACGTGCTCATAGAACAATTTAAGGAGTACTGCGGTGCAGATATAGCTCTGGGCTCAAACTTGGAGCGATGCAATGGGAGACTCACAGGAGAGCTTCAAGGCATCCACCCTTACGGCTGTGGCAAGGCCCTCGTCCTCCAAGACCTGGCCTCTAAGATGCAAATAGACCTCAGCAACTCCTATGGCTATGCAGACCAGTACGCCGACGTAAAATTCCTTTGCCTGCTGGGCCACCCGGTGGCAGTCAATGCGGATTTGGGCCTAAAGATTTATGCAAGGATTAAAGGCTGGTCTACTATGGATTTCTAAGACCCTTCGGCAGTGAGCTCAGGATCCCTTCTCTAGCCCCTGGGTCCAAGCGATAGAGTAATCTCTAGAAATCTTCCAGGATAAAGCCCTTGGGGTCGGCATCAGACCTAGGGCTAGCCTCTATCTCCACTTTGCTAGAAGATTTGGCCTCCTCTTTGGCCTTGGCAACGGGCTTTTCCTCTTTGGGGGAAGCACGCTTTATGGTGGAC
>JAUQZZ010000137.1 GCA_030586765.1 Candidatus Brocadiales bacterium
CCTTTGCTTCTCCCTGGCCTTTGGTCTTTCTTGGTTTCTTACCTTCCTCGAGTCCAGGCGGAACATCTGTACCCCATCCCTCTTTCTTGCCCTTATCCCAACCAGGAGGTCTGGAAGGTGGCCCCTTACCCTTTTCTAGCCCAGGTGGGACATCCCCCTCCCAACCCTCTTTCTTACCCTTATCCCAACCAGGAGGTCTGGAAGGTGGCCCCGGGGCCTTCCCCTCCGCCGCTAGTATTGGGAGAGACAAACACACTAAAAAAGAGACAGAGAGTATTACTGTAATAATTCTTCTAATCATAATAAGTTACCTCCAGAGTCCCCCAAGCCACTTAAAATGCAATAATATAACAGGAAGTCAAAGATGTCAAAAACTTTTAAGGTCTATTATAAACCTAATTTATACCTTGCACTCCTCGGCAGGGTAAATAGAATTAGAAATAGAGGACTTGGCACGTCTATCTAATTCAAGAGGAGACTCGTCATGACAGAACTAAAGGTATTCACTACTACAGGATGTGCCAACTGCATGCAAGTAAAGGACTATCTAAAGAAGGCTGGCATCGAATTCACGGAATGCAATATCGCTGAGAGCCCTGAGGCAGCGGAAGAGCTAAAGAGGCTAGGGGCCCTGAGTGTGCCCCTTATTGTCTGCGGAGACACAATAATCCATGGCTTTGACCGTGCCAGGCTCGATGAGCTAATTGCATGCCTGACAGCAGCAGCCGTCTGATGCCAGGGCGTCCTTATCCTGAAACAAGTTCAGGAGACGGAACGCCAGGGCACATCTTGTAAGGGTGTCTAAGCCTCCCACTGCTTACCAGCCCTGAATCATATTAGGTTCAGGGGCAGTCAGGTGCGTAGGCTTTTGGACACCCTTTTATTTTAACCCCCCTCCACGTCTTGCCAATGCGCCATAAAAAACAAAAGGGCCTTGGGCTTATGGTTAAGCCCAAGGCCCTTAATTCATTGACCCCTATGGGATTTGAACCCATGTTCTCAGATCGAAAATCTGATGTCCTAGACCGGACTAGACGAAGGGGCCGATATTTAGAAAAGTGAGTATACAAAAACCTTCCCTGTTAAGCAAGGGCTTCTGTAACTAAACTAGACTGTATAACCTACTATGCAACCCACAAATCTTTGTTATAGAGACCTACTGGCCCTATACCATGCTAGGTACAGGGCTGGTCCTTAGGAGATAAACTATTACTTGCCCCTACCAAATAAACATAAAATAGCAGAAAAATTACATAATAATACTTGAAAATTTATTAATCTGTGGTATAATTTTCTCAATTTTCCAGTTTCTAGGTCGTCTTTTCTGCCCGCTAGAATAGTAGTTCCACTTTAAACTTGTTTAGTCATGAGAATATCCTCCTATAGAATTAAGCTCTTAACTGCCACGTGAGGATAAACCATATGTCCTCAATAACTTACTGCGATAAGAAAGTATACCTAAAGAGGAAAGACCGCCAGGAGATTATTGCCGGGTTGGACTCTATTGAAACCCTCCTGGGCAGGGCGAAGGCCGCACTGCTAGAGGGTTCTGAGCGAGAGTTCTTAGAAAATCTCGCCCAATCAAAACGGACCATTAATAAGGTGTCCAAGACCCTTGCTAGATTACTCTCAGAAGACTGTGTCTCTCATTACAAAGAAGATAAAGAGAAGGCCCTTCCACAAATCGTTGAGGGACTATCCATAGCCCTGGATATGATTGCTTAACCTGTTTTTAAACACCCGGGGAAAAACGATATTGGATGCCTCTGCAGAGAAACGTCTGAAGGATTCCCTCAGCAGGATAGAGGGGCACGTGCGGGGCATCAAGAATATGCTCTCGGAGGAGAGATGCTATACCGATGTCCTACTCCAGCTTAATGCCGTAAAATTAGCAATCAAAAGAGCAGAGCTAAGATTCATAAAAGAGTGCTTCCGCCACTCCAAATTAAAGAGCCGTAAAGAGAGACAGCAGTTAAAGGATATGCTGGAGTGTCTCTTGAAGGAAACGGCCTAATCTCTGGGTTTTTATTATCCCATACCAAGGGAGGGTATATGGGGAAAAAAACTGCCTTGATACTAAGACAGCTAACGGAGATAGAAGAGCGAATACGGGCTTATAAAGACCTGATCCAGCAGAACCCATCCTGTGAGGAACTCTTGAAGGTACTCCAGCGTCTAAAAGAGGTAAGAGAAACATTAGGTAGAATAGAATGCCTTGTAAAAGAGGTGTGCCCTGAGGATGAACCATAGCCTTTATGAGATTCTTCGCTCAAAATGGCACAGTCTGCAGCCTGGTGCGCAGGGTTAAACCCCTGCGGCAGCCCACTAACGGGTATCTACTATTTGACTGGGTAACGCAGGGCTTTAGCCCTGCGAATCTTTTTATTTGTAGGTACAGCTCGTGCCTGAGGCAGACCCGCCATGTGACGCCTAAGGCGCTCAGAAGTTTCTGGTAGTCGTTGGATCAACGAAATAAATTTCGTTGTCTACCGCTTACATTCCCTCTCCTGGGGGGTAGGGGGTTTCAGGGGGAAGGAAGGGTATCGCTGGGCTTAAGTTCGCTTATGGCGAACTTTGCCACTCCGCCCAAAAGATGGCGGACCTGCCTCTGGCACGGCGCCAGTCATTGTGGCGGACCTTTGAGTGGGGTTTTTCAGAGGTCTCTATGGGATGAACAAAGGATGAGTAACGCCATTCGCATCCAGGATTACGTGGACAAGGAGACCCTCTCAGGAATGGTGGAGGGCTTTGTGGCCTTCCTGGGCACCTCGGGGGTAATCTATGAGGCCAATGGGGAGATGGCCGTAGAGTTGGTGACGCGTGATTTTTGCAAATCCCTGGTAGAGGCCTCTGAAAAGGAGGTGGAGAAGGGCAAGGGGCTATGTCATGAGGAGCGCTGGAGGGTGTCCCTTGAGTCCATTAAGCGAAGGCAATGCCACGAAGATGTATGTCATGGTACTTTAACCTTCATCTCCTGCCCTATATTCCTTGATGGAAGGGTGATAGGGGTCGTGAATGGGGCCTTTGGGAATCCTCCTACTGATGAGGCCAAATTAAATGAAATAGCAGGGCTCTATGGGCTGGAACTGGACAGGGTGAAAAGGATAGCAGAGGAATCTAGGCGCGTCCCTGAGTTCTCAGGAGCCGCCAGAAAACACGTGGAGCTCTCTACCAGGATAATCTCAAGGCTGGTCAAGACAAGGTATGAAGAAAAGAAACATACGGAAAGACTGGCCCTGGCCAGCCGCATCCAGGCCGTCCTCTTCCGAAGCCTTGACCTACAGGACATCCTTCCCGGTGTACTGGAGGAATTAATGAAGTCCCTCCAAGCCTACTCCTGTTACATCTGCCTGGTAGAGCCTAAGACGGGGGAATTAAATGTCCCCTGCTTCTGCGATGCCAGCGGCCCCACAACCCTGATTCCTCCCCATCTCCTGGAGGGGCCTCAGACGGAAGGGATAAGAAACGCTTTAAGAACCAGCAACCCCCAGCATATAGAGACCCAAGAAGGGTACTCCACAGAATATATTCCCCTCAGGCATCTCTCAATTATAGGGGTTATGGCCATAGAATTTCACGAACCCCGGAAAGACAAGGAACTCCCAGACCTCCTGGAATCCTTAGGGGGACAGATAGCCTTAGTTATTCAGAACTGCAGGCTCTACGAGGAATCGGTTAAGGAGAGGCTGGCCGCTGCCCAGAGGGTGGAGTTCCTTGAACTCATTAAAGAGGTAGACCGTCTCGTCCTGACAGAGATGGACATCCGAAAGGCCTTTGAAAAGATATGCCTCCTGGTGAGGTCTGTCATCCCCTGTGACCGTGTCACCTTCGTCCGTGTAAATGAAGAGAAGGAAGAGTTTGAGTATATAGCGGGTTGGGGGGTGGACTTCCCCAAGGGTTTTCGAGTCCCCATGAAAGAGACCGATGCACGGTGGGTAGTAGTGAGAAAGGCACCTGTTTACAGACCTGATTTGAGTAAAGAGACCCTGGCGCCTTTTGATACGGAACTTTTCAAGCAAGGATTTCAGAGCGACCTGAGGGTACCTATAAAGAGCCACGGCAAGGTCACTGCCTTACTGAACCTGGGAAGCCACTCCAAGGCCACCTTCAACCCCCAGCACCTGGAACTGGCCCAGGCTATATCTAACCAGCTATCTATCGCTATGGAGAATGCCACCCTCTTTGAACGCCTGAAGGCCCTCCTCTTAAACACCGTAAAGTGTCTGAGCATTGCCATAGACGCCAAGAGCAGGTGGACCATGGGGCATTCAGAAAGGGTTGCCTCCTGGTCTGAGAAGATTGCCCTTAGCCTGGGCCTAGAGACAAAGGCCGTAGAAGACCTGAGGATAGCCTCTCTCCTACACGATATCGGCAAGATAGGGACAGGGGAGGAACTCCTGGATAAGCCAGGGCTTCTGACCCAGGAGGAAAGGGCCGTGGTAGAAAGACACGCTGTCAGGGGCGCAGACATCCTCTCCCCCCTAAAGGAGTTTGAGGAGATAGCAAAGGCCATAAGACACCATCACGAGCGATACAATGGGAAGGGCTATCCAGGGGGCTTAAGGGGGGAAGACACCCCGCTATTCAGCCAAATAATCGCTATGGCCGACACCTGGGATGCCCTTACCACTGAAAGGCCCTACCGAAAGACCCTGAGTAGGGAAGAGGCCCTGGAGGAGGTGCGCAGGTGCGCAGGGAGCCAGTTCGACCCAGAGATAGTCAGGGCCTTTGAAATGGCCCTCAGGGAGGAGGCAAGGTAGTGTGTAACCTATCGCATCTGCCTTAGGCAGCCTGGAGGTATAGTAACTGTAGCGTCCGCTCACCGTATCGGACGACATAAAAGGCTCGCTTTTATGTAGGGCAAACCTTTAGGTTTGCTTATGCAAGGCTAAAGCCTTGCCCTACATCTATCGATAAGCCC
>JAUQZZ010000138.1 GCA_030586765.1 Candidatus Brocadiales bacterium
CTGCCTGGGCCACCTGGGCCCTGCCCATCTCCCCACCCTCACGGGTCACATAGGAATTCAGGGCCATATTCTGGGCCTTAAAGGGTGCCACCCTGTAGCCGTCTTGATAAAAAATGCGGCAGAGGGCACAGGCTATAAGGCTCTTTCCCACGTAGGAGCCTGTCCCCTGGATCATTATTGCCCTGGCCTTCATTTCACTGATAATTCCTCTAAGGCAGATTTAATGGAGGAAACTAGCCGAAGGTTCTCCTCTCGGGTTCTTACGGCTACACGGAAGTATTGGGGTTCTAGCCCTGGGAAATTGGAGCAGTCCCTGATGATTATTCCCTTTTTAATGAGATGTTTCTGGAGTTCTTGAGCAGTAGGGCTGTATAGTATCTTAGAGAGGATGAAGTTTGCGCTGGGAGGGATGGGGCGTACAGCCCTTATCTTTGAAAACTCATTATATAAGAACATCCTTTCTGAGCGGAGGAAGTCCCTGGTCCTTCTGGAATGTTCTTCGTCCCCCAGGGCCACCAGTCCCGCCCTCTGGGCCAGGGTATTTACTGTCCAGGGCTCTTTAAATTCTTCCATCCTTTCGATAACTTCTGGATGTGCCACCATGTAACCTAGCCTCAGCCCTGGAAAGGCAAAAAATTTGGTGAGCGAGCGGAGGAGTATAATATTCTTCCTCCTGCCTGCTTCCTGGAGAATACTGTGCCTTTCGGTAATATCCACAAAATCCATAAAGGCCTCATCTACCACAATAAAACCCTCCTTTACACCCTCTGCTAAGTGGATGATATCCTCCCTCTCTAATAGGACACCTGTGGGATTATTTGGGTTGCATAGGAAGATGAGCTGAAATTCCCCATTCCTTAAGAGGGGATGCCCCAGGTCGCAGCGGAAGGCCTCCTCCTCCCTGCAGATTATCTCATCCATGACAGCCCCTGAGAGCCTTAAGGCCTTGGCATAGTCGCTGTAGGTGGGTTGAAAGACCAGCCCCTTCTTAGGCCTTAGGGCACGAGGTATGAGGTAAATAAACTCTGTAGAGCCACTTCCAATAAGGACCTCTTCCTCCCTGTGAAGGGTCTTTTGGGCGATAGCCTTTCTAAGGAGGGAGCTATCTATATCTGGATAGTGCCTAACTATGGGTAGTTCTTCTCTGAGGGCATCAGTAAGGCCCTTGGGGTAGCCTAAGGGATTGATGTTGGCACTAAAGTCTATGACCTCACTGGGCTGAAGGCCGTAGGCCGCACATATTTGTAGTATATTCCCCCCGTGCCCGTTATATAGGGTCAAAGTCCCCCTCCTCAGAAAATCAAAAATTGTAGCGGCAGAGCTTACTCTGCCATTACAGTAATGTAGGGTGCGTCTCGACGCACCACACAGAAGCCCCTCAGAAGAATCCGCCTAAGGTGGATGCAGGTCACGCCTAAGGCGGACTCACCACGCTTTTGGGCGAGGTTTTTCAGAGGTCTCTATTATATAGTGGGGCAGATATTAGTCAACGTGGGTCAAGCGCATCAAGACCTAAGACGGTAGCGCTCTCTTAAGAGGCAAGATACCTCAAGGGTGAGATACATAGCCTTCTCTGATTCCTCCACCGATAAGGTCCCTGTGCCACAGCTAGGGGTTATCAGGGAGTTCAGGAGGAGGGACTGTTCCTCTATCCCCCTTTTAGATAGATAACCTATACCCTCTTCCATCATCTCCATAAGTGTTTCCAGGGTTACATCCTTGAGGTCATCAGAGGTAGTAGGGGCTATGCCCCAGGAAAGTATGCCCCCCCTCTGAATAAACTCTCCTATATCCCTCCAGTAGGCCAGCACCTTGTCCATAAAGGCAAAGGCATCAAAGCTCAAGATATCCACCTTTGTGGACATTACCATGGCCCAATCGGTGTTGCCGCAGCAGTGGATGCCTGTCAGGGCCTCTGAGGCGTGGATGCATCCAAAGAGTTCATTAAGGGATTTGACCACGTCATCTTTTTCTATAGTAGCAAAGGCAGCACCCAGGCAGCTGAGGTAGGGCTCATCCACAAAGAGGATTACCGGGACATCTTTGCTGGGAGTGGCCCGTGCCACTTGGGAAAGGAGGTTTACCTGCCACCGTGCCTTGAGGCAAAGGTGTTTGATTACGGCATCAAAGACAGTAGGGTCATGGAAGGCGGCTACTCCCTGAGGGTCTTTAAGATTTCCTGCCAGGGTAACAGGACCCACGGTCTGCCCCTTTAGGGCACGGAGATGGGGGAACTCAGAGAGATGTTTGCCCATGGCATATAGCCCAGAAGCAAAGTCAGGGGATATGGAAAAGCTGGAAAAATCCTTCTCCTGAAACTTCGTGTATAGGGACTCCAGTTCCTGGGCATCCTCGCAGACATCCAGATAGAAGCGCCTTTCTTGGGGCAGGAGTCTAAAGAAGGGCATACCCTCCGTGTACTGTACACACATCTCTTCCTGGAAGGCGCGCTTGGGTAACTGTGGCCAGCAGGGGATTTCAGGGAGCGTCTTTGTTATGAGCTGACAGGCAGTCTCGGGTTCCTTATGAGGAAAGCTCCCGATGGCCGTAGCGGCGCAATTGGCCTTGAAATCAGGCATAAGAATCTGGCTCCAAATGGCTAATTCAACTTCCCCCCCTCCCTAGATGGGAGGGGGAAGGGGGGAGGGTATCATCCAACATAATCACCCTCTCCCTACCCTCCCCCATCAAGGGGGAGGGAATAACTTTCTACAATTGTAAGGCTAACGCCTTATCCTGTACTTTTTCAGAGGTCTCGAAGCAGGCTATACAATACGTTTATTTTGCAGGTTTTTCAACAAATGTTTCGCTATGCCTCTTCAATTGTCATTCTGAGCCGAAGTCCTGAGCCGTAGCCCTGATCCGCCTAAGGCGGAGAAGGGGCAGCGAAGGAACTAGCGAAGAATCTAGATTCTTCATCCACCAAAGGCGGACTCAGAATGACAAAAGGGGAGTCATTGCGAGGGCAAGCCCAAAGCAATCTCAAGAAGGTTGCCTTATATATAGGAAGAACCGTGGTAAGACAGTATGTAAGGTGCGTCTAGACGCACCCTACATGCTTCGGCATGGCCGATGAGAGCATTCTTTATACAAACTTACTCTCTTTCAAATACTGAGCTATTTTTTCTACAAAATCTTTGCCTTTCTTAAGTATATCCTCTGCTTCCTCTTTGGATATAACGAAAGTATACTCATAATCTCCTAACTGTCTTTTTTCAAATGCCCTATTAAATTCTTTACCCATATCTCTTGGAAAAATATCAGTTTTAATAAAATGTTCTCCGAAGGCAGAGATCACACCTTTGTGAGATGAAAATGACAAATTCTTTGTGAGCAAGGCAGCCTCAGCAGAATAAAACATTGCGTAGTATGTCCTGGACACCGATGATTCATAATCCTTCTCTTTAAGAAGCGTCTCGGAACTCTTAAGATACTTCTTCGCCCTCTCCATAAGAGATGCCACTTCCCTCACACGGGCACCCCTTCCCTTCGCACATTCATCAGTAATGGACTTTTCAAAGTAAGATAATCTCTTTCGGATATTGGATAAACTGCTATCAACACCCCATATTTTAGATTTATATCCGTAATAATATCTATCATGCGGTCTATCTCTTTTCCTGGTTGCACATCCCCTTCAAGAACAACAAGCAGGTCAATATCAGAATCTTCCGTTGCCTCATCCCTAGCCCAGGAGCCGTAAAGGATGATATTCTTCAGCCCCTCACCGTAGAGATTTTTAATTTCTACCTTTAATTCTTTGAGAATGCCCTTAATTTTCTTCATTAATGTTACTAGGCTATACGGTGCGTCGTGAGGCACCCTACATGCTTTGTAAAGCGCGAAGCATTAGGTGAAGTAGGCCGCGAAGACTTTATTAAAAGGATTCAGACTCCACTCTTTTGAGCATATCTGAGAATACCGTCTTAAAATCTCTTTCGAACTTAATTTCATCAATTATGCGGATATGGACATGGCGAGATATTTGTTTGATTTGCTTAGCTTTGCTTGGACCAAGACCAAAGGGGTTGCTACCTTCAACCCAATCGCGCTCGTCTGGTTTACCTGATGGAGACCTATTCAAATTTCGCACAAAGAACCCTTCTCTTCCTGTCCATGGATTTGCTACATAGACCTCCTTGTCACTGGGTATGGCACCTCTTGGTACTGTCTGTTCTTCAACCCAAATGAATTCATTACGTTCTTGGTCTAGCCGGAAATGAGGCAGTGAAGTCATAACTCGTGAGTGGGGAACTTTTTGGAGCGAGCAAATATACATGTGCTCCACAAGTCTTCGTAAGGTTCCCGATTTTAGCCCTGGATTGACATTGTAGACAGGATTCCTGAGTAAGCTTTCATATAAAATCCCAAGTTGATTTTTTGAAAGAGTGGAGGTCACATGAACAAATACTGCATGGATTTCACCCTTTATAAATTTAGTTCCTAGCCATCCCGATTTAAGGGATAGAATACGAAGGAGTTCACCTTCTCGACGCCAAGAACGAAGTTCCAATGGTGTGTATAGGGGAAACCTTGGGGAAAGGGCTACTGCTTCAACTCTAGTTCCTCTATATCCAATACGCTTTATCCTTGAGATGCAAATGTTGAGAATCTGCTCAATTCTTTCTTGCAACGGAAGTACAGCGAATTTCTCAGCTTCCAGCTTTTCCATTTGTTCAGTTCTCTTGACACGCAGCAGAGGAGCAATAACGCGATTTATCCTCTTAGTTAGTTTCTCAGAAAATTTACTGCCAGATGCACTTGACCAAGGAATGATATTCTTCATTTGTAGGTCGAAATGTACTCGAAAGTTGCCATATGAATCATCTGCCCTTGGTGAGAAATGATCCTTTCGACATGTGTAGATGACAGGAACGTCACGTTGAGCGAACCCTGCTTCAAAGTATACTGA
>JAUQZZ010000139.1 GCA_030586765.1 Candidatus Brocadiales bacterium
AGACCCTAGGGAGAAATGCGGTGCGGGTGTGGAGGGCCTCCTTAAAGGTCTCAAGACCAGGGGCAATTATCCCTCCGAGGAATTCGCCCCTCCTGGATACGGCGTCTACGGTGATGGCCGTACCCATGTCCACCACGATAGTAGCAGATTGTGTCCTACTAAAGGCGGCCAGGGCATTAAGGAGTCTATCTATCCCCACCCGCTCAGGATTCTCCGCGAGAATGGGCATCTTAAGGGGTATATCCTTTGGTATCCTTAAGGGTTTTCCCCCCCATTTAGAGGCGAGCCATTGGCAAAAGAGTTCCTCTATCCTGGGATTAACAGAGGCAAGGACAAAGTTGGAGGTATCCTCTAAGATGGAGGATTCTAGTGAGAGATTGTCAAGGTCTGCATCAGCCCTTTGACGAAGGTGTTTGACGAGTTTTTCATCTTCAAATAAACCCAGGTGAATATTTGTATTGCCAATGTCTACTGCCACTAACATAGGGGTCATTTTAGGGTAACAGGTTCTTCTACCTTCTTCTCTTGAGAGAGCGCATCCAGGGTCTTGGCAATTACTTCTAGGAGCTCTGGAAGGTTTTTGCCAGTGATGGCGGAGATGGGATAAACTGGCAGAGAGAGCTTTTTCTCCAGATACTTGACCTTTTCCAAGCAGGTGGGCTCATCCAGGAGGTCAATCTTATTAGCGGCGATGATTTCCCTTTTTTTGGATAACTCAGGGCTATAGAGTTCTAATTCCTTTCTAATAATGTGGTAGGCCTTTACTGGGTCTGGACCGCTTAGGGGGGCGATATCAATCAGATGGAGGAGGATCTTGGTGCGCTCTGTGTGGCGGAGGAACTCGTCTCCCAGGCCCACACCGCTATGGGCCCCCAGGATGAGTCCTGGTAGGTCTGCCACTACTATTCTGCGGAAGTCTGCTATCTCTACAATACCCAGTTGGGGATAAAGGGTAGTGAAGGGGTAGTCGGCGATCTTCGGATGGGCCCTGGAGACCTTGGATAAGAGGGTGGACTTTCCTACATTGGGCATGCCTATAATTCCTACATCGGCAAAGAGCTTCAATTCTAATCTTAACCAGCGTTCCTGTCCCTTCTGACCCTTTTCAGCGAAGCGTGGGGCCCTATTAGTAGAGGTGGCAAAGTGTTTGTTTCCTCTACCCCCCCTTCCACCCCGAGCAATCTTTACCCATTGTCCAGGCTCCTGGAGATCCTTGAGGACACGGCCAGTTTCCTTATCCTTAATTACAGTCCCTACAGGGAGTTCTATGACTAGGTCTTTGCCCGAGCGGCCATGCCTGGTGGAGCCTTCACCATGCCGTCCGTTTTGGGCCACATACTCTACCCTGGAGGAGAGGTCTATAAGGGTATCTACGTTAGGGCTAACACGTAGGATAACATTCCCTCCCCTGCCTCCGTCTCCACCATCGGGACCCCCCCTGGGTACATACCTCTCCCTGCGGAAGCTCACACAGCCATGGCCCCCATCTCCCCCCTTTACATGAATGACAGCCTCGTCTACAAAGAACATTTTGGAGAAAAAAGGGGAGCGGAAAGCTCCCCTTTTTAAAAAGTTCCTTAGTTATAGTAACTACGAGGGATAGATGCTCACTCGTCTTCCAGTATCGAATCTCACCACTCCGCTGGCCTTAGCAAAGAGGGTGTCGTCTTTACCGCGGCCCACATTAAGGCCGGGTCTAAACTTTGTGCCGCACTGCCTTACTAGGATAGACCCTGCGCTGACAAGTTCCCCTCCGTAGCGCTTGACCCCTCTATACTGGGCATTACTATCCCTTCCGTTCCTGCTAGAACCTTGTCCTTTTTTATGTGCCATGACACAAACTCCCTCCACTTAATATTATACAACAATTTCTTTGATTTTCACCTGTGTAAAATGCTGTCTATGGCCTGACTGCCTTCGATAGTTCTTCCTGCGTTTGAACTTATAAATCTTTATCTTTTCTCCTATCTTTTGGCCTTCTACCTGGCCTAATACCTTAGCTCCCTGGAGGAGGGGGCTGCCTACCTGACATTTGTCTTCACCCCCTACGGCTAACACCTCATTAAATTCTATGGGGTCCGCCGCCTTAAGGTCCTCCCGTACATCTATGAGTATGCTCTCTCCTGGTGAAACCTTGTACTGCTTACCTCTATCCTTTACAATGGCGTACATGTCTTACTCCCTTTTTGGATTAGTCATAGGGATATAGGCTGGCCGTCGGCCTTAAAATACCTCATCCTTATATCGCCTATCTTCCAGCCATCCTGAGAAGCACTGTTGATGATAATCCTCTTACTGTAGCCATCCTCTAACTCGGCAATCTGTTTTCTCTTTTGATTTAGCAAGTACTGGGTAACCTTAGGGTCTGCCTCTATCTCTATCAATCTTAGTTCGGGATTGTTAAGAGCAGACCTTATTTGTCTCATAATCTTGAGGCTAAGGCTTTCCACGGTCTTTGTGAGACCCGTTCCCTGGCAGTGGGGGCAGCTTTCGTAGAGGACGTCTCTTAAACTGGGTTTTATCCGCTGTCTAGTAAGTTCTACGATTCCAAATCTTGACATCCTCAACATCTTTGTGCGTGCCCTATCCTTCCTGAGGGCCTCGGCCAGGGCTCTCTCCACCTGACGCCTATGACCTTCCCCCCGCATATCAATAAAATCTATTATAACTACTCCTCCCAGGTCGCGCAAACGAATTTGCCTGACGACCTCTTTTGCGGCCTCCATGTTGGTTCTAAAGGCGGTCTCCTCTGGATCGGTGCCTGCTTTGAAGCGTCCACTATTTACATCTATAGCCACCAGGGCCTCCGTCTGTTCTATCACCAGAGAGCTTCCCTGGCGGAGGGGAATCTTCCTGTTATTTATTTTTTCTATTTCCTCTTCGATGTGGTACTTATGGAAGAGGGGCTCTCCCCCGCGGTAGAGCCTGACCCCTTTTTCACATTTAGGCATTATCTGTTTCAAGAAGTCTCTGGCCTTCTCATAGGTATTTTCTGAGTCTACGATTATCTCTTGGGTGTCGGGGGAGAATATCTCCCTAATGGTTCTGGTGACCAGGTCACTTTCCTGGTATATAAGGGAGGGTATAGGGGCGCCCTTAGACCTTTCCTCCACGGCCCTCCACAGCCTCAGGAGGTAATGGAGGTCCTTAGAAAGTTCCCTCTTGGTCTGGCCTGCCCCAGCTGTACGCACAATAAGGCCCATATTGGTGGGGGGATTTAATTCTTCAATGACCTGCCTGAGCCTCTGTCTCTCTTCTTCATCTTCAATCTTTCTTGAGACACCGTGCCTGCGAGAGTAGGGCATAAGTACTAGGTAGCGACCCGGGAGGCTGATAAGGCTGGTAAGGCTGGGGCCCTTTTCGCCTACCCCCTCCTTTATTACCTGTACCAGGAGTTCCTGGCCAGGCTTGAGGAGGGATTGCATCCGCCTATATTCCCTCCTGGGGGCCTCTTCTGTCTTTTCCTCTTCATGGATTTCGCTGGCTACCTCACTTACGTGAAGAAAACCGTTTTTCTTCAGCCCTATATCCACAAAGGCGGCCTCAAGGCTGGGCTCGACATTTACCACCCTCCCTTTATAGATATTGCCTGCTACCTGTCCCCTAGAGAACCGTTCTATATAAAGTTCTTCTAGGACATTGTCTTCCAGTATGGCTATGCGGCTCTCTTCGGGCTCTACTACATTTATTAACATCTTCTTTCCCATGTATTAATCCGCCTCCTGAGGGGAAAGATGGACTTCGCTTCTGACTATCTTTGGGGTGTTGTTAGGGTCCCTCCCCAACCCCAGGACATGAAGGACCTCCTCAGGGCGTAGCATTCCCTCTGGAGTGACCTGCAGTCTTAGCTCCAGACCTTTATCCACTGGGGTTATAGATGATATGGAAGGACGAAGGTTTAGGGTCTTCTTCTTGCCCTTTTTTTCTCTGTAGACCCAGAGTTCCTGGCTGGCTAGTATTTGCTCTATCTGCCCCTGGTTAATAATGATGGGTGCGTTCCAGGAGATATGATAGACCACTTGACCTATCCTGGAGTCGTTCCGTGGAGAGATGGGCTCTACCTGTGTTATCTCCAGTTCTTGGGGAAGTTGACCCTGCAGGGATTCCATTAGGGCCTTAGGCGACAGCCATCCAGCGAGTCCTAACTCGACTATTTCCTCACGGCCTTCTATACCCAGGGCCAAGGCTAGGGGGAATGACATCTTTGGCCTGGGATTAAACCCCTCGCTCATCGCAATGGGGATATCAGCCCTCCTTATTGCCCTATCAAAGAGCCTGATGAGGTCGTGATGAGAAAGGAACCTTAGCGTCCCCCTTTTTTGAAATCGTATCCTTACCCTTATTAATATTTCCTTTCTTAAGATATCTAATTACAGCAACTTAAAAAATTATACCAATAATCTAGACTTGTGTCAAGGAAACGTGTCTCTAGAAGGCCTCGGGTAGTATCTCCTTGGTGATTCCTCTGAGGAAACGTATAGATTTCTCTGGGTCGGTGAATCTAGAAACCTCTTCTGCCACCTCCTTGGCCTTCTCGTAGGGAACGCTACGGATAATCTTTTTTATAGCAGGGATCGTCGCAGGTGGTGCTACACTAAACTGAGTTATCCCTAGACCCATTAGTAGCACTATATATTCCAATTCGCTTCCCATCTCACCGCAGAGGCACAGAGGGATGTCGTGGTCTTGGGCCACCTCTATGGTCATCCTCAGTAACCTTAGGATTGCAGGGTGGGCAGGGCAATACATGTAAGCCACCCTCTCGTTATCTCTATCTATGGCCAGGGAGTATTGGACTAGGTCGTTGGTTCCGATACTAAAGAAATCAACCTCCTTTGCCAGGGTGTCGGCTATGAGTACAGAAGAGGGTACTTCTATCATTACCCCTATAGG
>JAUQZZ010000140.1 GCA_030586765.1 Candidatus Brocadiales bacterium
ACGAAGTTTTACTTCGTTGAAGACATCAACGACCGTAAAGGTCGTTGTCTACCACTTAGCTTCAAACATAAGCTCGGACATCAAAAGAGTATGCCTTCCATGTCATTCTAAGCGAAGCCCTGAACCATACTAGGTTTAGGGCGAAGCGAAGAATCTCAAAGTGACAAGAAATGGATTCTAGGCTAGATACACCATCCTCACAGAGTTCACGTTCTCCAGTCTCCTTATCTCTTCCTGAACATCTAGGGAGACTGGGCCATCTACATTTATTATGAGTATGGCAGTGCCGCCTGCTTGTTTCCTTCCAAAGGTCATCCTGGCTATATTTGTATTCCTCTTACCAAGGAGGGTACCTACGCTACCTATAAGCCCGGGCTTGTCCTTGGCGTATATCACCAGCATGTTACCCTCCAGGAGGGCCTCCACATTATAGCCGTCAATGTTAACTATCCTGGCCTCCCCACCGTTGAAGATAGCGCCGGTGAGAGAACACTCCACCTTCCCTGTCTTAACCCTGGCAGTGACCAGGTTGGTAAAGTTCCCGCAGAGGCTCGAAGTGGTCACAGACACCTCTATCCCCTTCTCCATGGCCAGGACAGGGGCGCTCACCAGATTAGCGCCTTCCTCCAGGCAGGGCCTCAAGAGCCCTACCAAGAAGCTATCCGTCACCAGGCGGGTATTCTTCCTGGCTATATCCCCTGCATAGATGAGGGTAACAGTACGAACCCCGCAGTCTGTCAACTGCATGAGGAAGGTACCCATCTTTTCTGCAATACCAATGAAGGGTCTGAGTTGTTCGAACTCCTCTGGACTGGCTACAGGCAGGTTCAAGGCATTGCGGAATCCCCTTCCTGTAAGGGCATCCACCATCAACTCTGCTGCCTCCACGGCCACGGCCTTCTGGGCCTCCTCTGTCTGGGCGCCCAGATGAGGCGTGGCTATAACCTGCTCCAACTCCAGGAGTTTATTACCCCTGGGAGGTTCCACCTCAAAGACATCTATGGCAGCCCCTGACACCTTGCCAGAGACTATGGCATCGTAGAGGTCCCTTTCTGAGACTATCCCTCCCCTGGAGGCGTTTACTATCCCTACACCCCTCTTCATAAGTTCAAACTCTCTCTTGGTAATAAGATTTCTGGTAGAGTTATTCAGGGGGACATGGATGGTTACAAAATCTGCCTGTCCCAGGAGTTCCTCAAGGCTATCTACCTTATGGATGGGATATTGGGCAGCTATCTCAGGGGAAATATAGGGATCAAAGGCAATGACCTTCATCTCAAGGGCAGCGGCCCGTTTTGCCACCTGACGGCCTATACGCCCCAGGCCTATTACTCCCAGGGTCTTTCCAGAGAGCTGGCTACCTGTGAATTTCTTCTTTTCCCACTCCCCCTTCTGAAGGGACTTGTGGGCTTGGGAGACCTTCCTGGCCATGGCAAAGAGCAAGGCAATAGTATGCTCTGCCGCCGAAATGGTGTTGCCCTCAGGGGTATTCATCACCACTATACCCCTCTTGGTAGCACCCTCGATATCTACATTATCTACCCCTACACCTGCACGGCATATAGCACGGAGCCTGTGGGCGTTAGTAAGAACCTCCTCTGCTATCCTGGCCCCACTGCGAAGTATTACCCCTTCGTAGTCCTTTATCTCTTCCTTTAGTTCGTCAGGAGGGATACCAGGCCTTGATACTGCCTGAATACCTGCCTTCTCCAGGATCTCTGTACACTCTTCCGCCAGACTATCTATCAGTAATACCTTCATAGGAGTAAAGTAAGTCGTTTTCAGCATATTACTTATAATAACATCAACGCAAAAAGAAATCAAAAATAAAAGGCAGTACCCAAGTCCTTAATGGTAGCTGCCTAAAAGGGCCAAAAAGGGCCTTTTCCTAAGTCTTCACCTTAAGAAAATATACCCCAATAAAGAATATACCTGCGCCCATCGCAGTCACTATACCCTGCGGACAGCCAAAACCAGGTCCCCCCAACCCCAACTTATCCGTCAGCAAGGCAAAGGCCGTTATAAATAATCCTGCTAATATTAATATCCTGCCATCTAACCTCGTTAAATAAGTCCCTAGAAGGATAATCACTGCACCGAGGGAGGTCACAAACCCTTGCTGCAAACTCCATCCTGGAGCCCCCAAACCGATAGTGTCCGCCTCGGCAGCTAAAATCCCCAGGATAGCCCCTGCAATAATAAGTAATATGCCGTTCGATTGCGAACGCCCCATGTATATCACCTCCCTTCATCCATCAATTTTCATGAGAGTATACAACAAAGGGTGCTAGTGTCAATTATAATTTGCCTCGTAGTCCAGGGAGTTCTTGACCGGGGGGCTGGATTCATGATATTATTTTTATGTAGTTCTCTTTTCACCAAAGACCTATGTTAATCATGTCTAAGAATAAGACAGGAAAGGTAGTAGCCATCTGTATAAGCCAGAGGAAAGGTACCCAGAAGCGGGACGTAGGTGAAGGCAGGCTGATAAAGGATTATGGTATTGAAAATGACGCCCATGCAGGACCAGGGCACCGCCAGGTAAGCCTACTGGCCCTGGAGAGCGTCCGCATAATGGAAGAAAAGGGCCTGAGCCTGGATGCAGGAGATTTTGGAGAAAATATTGTTACCCAGGGCCTAGACCTTAAGGAACTACGCCTGGGCACCAGGCTCAGGGTAGGAAAGGATACCCTCCTGGAGGTCACCCAGATAGGCAAGGAATGCCACGACCGTTGTGCCATATACTACCAGGCTGGGGACTGCATCATGCCCCGTGAAGGCATCTTCACCAGGGTACTGGCAGGAGGCCAGGTTCGGGTAGGAGACCAGATAGAGATATTGGAATAGGGTGGGCCACAATGCCCTGTGTCATTCTGAGCCAAAGTCCTGAGCGGAGCGAAGGAGCTAGCGAAGAATCTAGTATTTTGGAGATTTTCGCCTCAGGCGAAAATCTAGGTAGACAACGAGGTTTTACCTCGTTGAACCACAATTAACGACCATAAAGGTCGTTGTCTACCCGGTCGCTTTGCTCCCTCAGAATGACAATTGTGTAAGGTTTTTCAGAGGTCTCATAACATGATAAAAGCAGCAATACTAACAATAAGCGATAAAGGCTCTCGGGGAGAGAGAGAAGACAAGAGCAGTCAGGTAATAAGAGAGGTTATTAAAGAAATAGACGCCGAGACCACCCTGTACAGCATAGTCCCTGATGAAAAAGAACTAATCATAGAGAAGCTGCAGGAGATGAAGAAGGAGGTAGACCTCATCCTTACTACAGGTGGCACAGGGGTTGGGCCCAGGGACGTTACCCCTGAGGCCACCCGTTCCGTGATAGAGAAGGAACTCCCTGGTTACGGGGAGGTTATGCGCATGGAGGGCTTTAAGGTCACCCCCAGGGCCATAGGTTCCAGGGCCATAGCAGGGATAGCAGGGCGCTGTCTCATAATAAACCTGCCAGGGAGTCCAAAGGCCGTGGAGGAATGCCTCAGGGTCATCCTCCCTGTCATCCCCCACACCATAGAGCTGATAAAGGGAGAGGTTGGTGAGTGCGCCAGGAAGTAAAAGACGTAGGAACAGCCACTCTTCTTACCGTAACACGAAAAAAGCTATAATAGGTAACACCCCGATGGGTGAGATTTTTTTTCTCCTCCCCCTTGATGGGGGAGGGCGGGGTGGGGGTGGTTAAGATTTGGATGACACCCTCCCCTACCCCCTCCCATCAAGGGAGGGGAAAGAGATATAGCCATCGAGGGAAGGATATGTTGCCTATATACTTCACCACATGAAAGAAAATAAGGCCCTGACTTTCCAGGAAATCATCCTCAGGCTCCAGAACTACTGGGCAGAACGGGGTTGCCTGATAATGCAACCCTACGACATGGAGGTGGGCGCTGGGACCTTTAACCCAGCTACCTTTCTCAGGTGCCTGGGCCCAGAGCCGTGGAGAACAGCCTACGTGGAGCCCTCCAGAAGACCCACTGACGGGCGCTACGGCGACAATCCCAACAGGCTCCAGCACTACTATCAGTTCCAGGTCATCCTCAAACCAGCCCCTGAGGACTCCCAGGAGATATACCTGAATAGCCTGAAGGAACTGGGTATTGACCTGGTGGGCCATGACGTGCGTTTTGTAGAGGATGACTGGGAATCACCCACCCTGGGCGCCACTGGCCTGGGCTGGGAGGTCTGGCTGGACGGATTGGAGATTACCCAGTTTACCTATTTTCAGCAGGTAGGGGGCCTGGACCTGGACCCCATATCCCTGGAGCTGACCTACGGCCTGGAAAGGATTGCCATGTTCATACAGAAAAAGGATTCGGTCTTTGACCTTATCTGGTCTGATGGCCACACCTACAGGGATGTCCACCATGAGGATGAGGTAGAGTTCTCCACCTACAATTTTGAGGAGGCCGATGTCCAGATGCACCTCAGGCTCTTTGAGATGTATGAGCAGGAGGCTAAGCGGCTACTGGATAAAGGGCTGATACTCCCTGCCTACGACTTCGTGCTCAAGTGCTCCCACACCTTTAACGTCCTGGATGCCCGCAAGGCCGTAGGCGTCGCCCAGCGCACCCGCTACATCGCCAGGGTGAGGGCCTTAGCTAGAGGCTGCGCCGAAGGCTACCTGAAACTCAGGGAAAAGATGGGCTGGCCTCTGCTGAAGAAATAGGTTAAAAATGTAGCGTCAGGTCTCCGCACCTGACGTCCGTCCGATTCAGATCGTGCCAGAGGCAGACTCGCCTGCGGCGAGGATCAGACGCTACATTTTATGTTCGACTCTAAAAGTAGAGTTGTTGCAGGAAACATTTGGAAAAGGGATGTTGAGGTATTTTGGGCTTTTGTAAGCGGACAGGGGCAAGCCCTGTCC
>JAUQZZ010000141.1 GCA_030586765.1 Candidatus Brocadiales bacterium
ATGGTTCCATTCCCCCCTCCCTTGATGGGAGGGGTTAGGGGAGGGTGGCATTCACCCTCACCCTACCCTCCCCCATCAAGGGGGAGGGTATAATCTGAGGTCTCTTTGTTATGAAGGACAACCGTATTGGTTTATAAGCTCCCTACAGGCCGCAGCAACCTTTTCCGGCCGTATTCGCTGCATACATTGATGGTCCTTTGGACAGACCTTGAGGTGACAAGGGGAGCATTCTACCTTTTCCCTTATGACCTTGCCTAGTTCCTGGCTCGTCTGGGTGTAGCGAGGGTCTGTGGGGCCCATAAGGACCACTACAGGTTTCTTCAGGGCCACGGCAAAATGCCTTGGTCCCGAATCCACCGTTATCAGCATAGAAGACCTCTCCACCAGGGCCTTAAGGAGGTCAAGGCCTATACCCTCTTCAGAAAAATTGATGATGTTTCCTTTAGCTACCTTTTCTATATCCCTGGCAAGGTTCTTTTCTTCAGGGGCGGTAGCCAGAATTACGTGGCAGTCTAGATGCTGGTGAAGGAGTTCCGCTGTCCTGGCAAAGCCCTCTATTGTCCAGAACTTGGAAGAACCAAAGGAGGCCCCAGGGTTTATCAGAAACTTGGGTTTTGAGTTGGTAATCTTGTGTTTACTGAAGAGTTCATCTATTTTAGCCAGGTCTTTAGGGGAAACAAAGACCTCTAATTTCTTAGAACCCACCTTGCAGCCTATGCTGGTGCAGAGCCTCAGGTAGTAATCGGCCATGTAGGAGGGGCGGAAGCGCCCCTTTTCCTTCAACCTTTCCACCCCATGGGTAAGGAGCCATGAGCGGGCGTCCCTGACATAACCCACCCGCTTCTTTACCCCAGCCAGCCAGGGAATCAGGGCAGAACTAAAGGAATTGGGGAGGATGAAACCCAAGTCGAACCTCTCCTTCCTGAGCTTCTTTATCAAGGACAGGTAATTACGCGCCTGTTTATGCTTAACCTTTGGGTCGTATTCTATTATCTCGTCAAACCAGGGTGAACCTTCTATTACACCACTTACGTAGGGCCTCAGGAGGAGGGTTATCTTCGACTTAGGGAAGTTTTCCCTGATGCACCTGAAAGCAGGTGTCGCCATGACTATATCACCCACCCAGCTGGGGGCAGTAATTAGTATGTTACTCGCCTTTGTCATGTTCCCAATCCGACCTTACAGCGGTAAAGGTGTTGTAGCGGAAGGCGTAGTGCAGGCAGTGGGCCTTGTGGAGACAGGTGGAGAGTTCCTCGTCCAAATCAATCACCTGCTCTTTAAAGCCTTGCCAGGACTCAGGCGGCATCTCTTCCACTATCTTGGTTAAGAAGGAATATATTTTGGCTACAGAGTTTTCTGAATAAGTGTTTATATACCATGGGAAGGTCCTCTGGAGCTTTGAGATAAAGAGATTATGCTCAGGGCCGAAGTCCAGACAGGAGGCCTCAGTGAAATTTTCCAGGTCTTGCATCTTCTTAAAGTCTATATATCCACCGCGAAGACTCATCTCGTAGGCATCCGTTTTTGGGAAGGGGAAGAAGATGGCCCAGCGGAAGCGGCCTGGCCTTATCCTCCCAAGGAGCTCTACTGTGGCCATTACGTCCTCCCTGGTCTCGTAGGGGAGGCCAATCATAACGAAGGCTGAGGTGTGGAGACCATATTTGTGGGCGGTCTCGAAGGCCTCGATTATCTCCTGGTTGCTCATGGGACGGTGAAGCACGTCTCGCCTTATCCTTTCACTTCCGCTCTCCAGCCCAAATTTTACTATGGCACAGCCGGCCTCCTTTAATACCCTGGCCCTTTCCTCATCAAAGGCCCTGACGTGGGCGTTGACCACGAGGGGCGTCTTTGTGAGCCTTGTGTATTGGGTGCAGAAGTCCCTCAGATATTCTTTATCAAGGGTAAAGACATCGTCATCAAAGATGAACATCTTCACGTCCTGGTAAGTACCTAACAGGTAGTCAATCTCGGCCAGGACATCGCCCACTGGATGTCGTCTTATGTAGTTCAGCTCCTTTGTGGATAGACCCGTCTCTTCCCGATAGCGGTCTACTATCCTATGGTTAAAGCAGTAGCTACAGCGGAAGGGACAGCCCCTGGAGGCCATCAGTCTAACCCATCCGTCTTCCTTATTAATCATATCCTGGAGGTCAAAGAGTTCGTAGTCCTTTCTGGGGAGCCTGGAGAGGTCTACAAAGGGGCGTACCTTGTTCTCTAGTATCTTCCCTCCACTTTTAGCCCAGATGTTGGCAATACCTGTGGTGTCCTCCCCTTTTTCCAATCTTGTCACCAGTTCAAGGACTGCCTCCTCTCCCTCACCTACACAGGCGTAGTCAAAGCAGTCCTGCTTTAGTACCTCCTCAGGGACCATGGTTGCATGCACTCCACCCAATAGGATGGGCGCATTAGAGAATCCCTTTATAAGCCGTGCTATGCGTAGTGCCAGGGGATACTGAGGCGTTACCACTGAAAACCCTATTAGCCCTGGCTGGAAGTCCTCAACAAGTTTCTTTAGCTCCTCGTCAGTAGGTATCTTATAGAGTTTTTCGTTCAGGTTCAGGAGCCTGGTGGAATGGCCGTGTTTTGTTAACATGGCCGAGATATAGGCCAGGCCGTAATTAAAGCCCACCTGGGTATGGATATTTGGATAGATGAAGAGCACCTTCATGATATCTTTACTTGCATAAATCTCGTTACCTTTATGTTAAGGCACCAATTTAACTACCCCCGAGTCGCCTCTAACCGTACCCACACAGTGCAGACTCCGTAAGGAAACCTTGTCAACATCTGCCGCACGAAAAGGCACAGGGCCTAAGATATTCTTTTTAACTTTTCGGCAAGTTTTCTTGCGGCGGATATGGCCCTCTCAGCATCCTTGCTAGAGGGCCTTCCATAAGGTAAAAGCCCCTCATCTGTAGGGTATCTCCCTTTATATATGCTGTTTAAAAACACTGCATCATCAAGCGATAGACCCGTATCCCAACCTAACTGGGTTACATCATTAAGGAGTTCCACAATATCATGAATCCTCCCAGGTCTCTTCCCCTTCTCTAGTATTAACGCCTGAAGACCCTTCTCAATGCACTGCTGGCTATGGTAACAAGAGCCTTGATACCTCTCGTGCTCGTGAAGGAGAACGGCTATATCTAATTCATCTTCTGCTCCCTTTATCCAGCCTTCGGTCGCCTTTCTCACATAAATTATCCTCCCTTTCTCCATTATCTCCTCTATAAAAGGATTGCCAATAGAAAACAAAAATCTCAGCTCCTGAGGGGTATAAACCACTATGTCTAGTGGCAAAAACCTGTCGGAGAGGATTTTTTCCACCTCCACCCTGCGGTCAATGGGCCGTTTCTCCGTTTCCTTGACAATCAAAAGGTCTATATCGCTACCGTCCCCAGGCTTCTCTGCGACACGGGACCCGAAGAGGATTATCCTCTCCGGGTCATATAATTTAATAAGTCTTTCGGTAACATCATTAATTGTTTTTAACATGCCTGGACCGTTTTGATACCAATGCCATGGAGGGTGCAAAATTTGGGGCTGTTGCCTAACCCCACCTGGGCATGGACGTTAGGATATATAAAAAGTACCTTCATATGTCCCTAACTATGAGAGGAAAAAGGCCACTTCCACAAGGTCTTTCGCTATATAATCAGGGCTTACTGGCATATCAAAAGGCTCGTGGGAGTTCTGTATCAGTACGGTCTTACACCCAGCCGACCTCCCAGCCATTATGTCTGCCGGGGTATCTCCAATCATCAGTGAACCAGAGAGTTCTATCTGGTGTTCCCTGGCGGCCCTGAGGAGCATCTCTGGACCGGGTTTTCTGCACTCACAATCCAGACTATAGGCCTCTACAGTGCCTTCTGCCAGGTGAGGGCAGTAGTAGATGGCATCTATCCGTGCACCCTCTCCAGAGAGTATTTCCAGGAGTCTAGTGTGGATTTCTATAAGCCTCTCCTCAGTAAAGTATCCCCTGGCTATGCCAGACTGATTTGTTACTATTATGGTGAGATAACCCTTTTCATTAAAAAGTCTTATACCTTTAGCGGCATTAGGCAGGAGGATTACCTCCTCTGGGGAGCTCAGGTATTCTGTCCCTTTTATGAGCGTCCCGTCTCGGTCCAAAAAGACTGCCTTCCTGGCCAAAGGATTTCTCCCCTTTAGGTTGTTGACCTCTGCAAAAGTCCATCCTGTACCATATGTCATTCTGAGCGAAGCCCTGAACCATACTAGGTTCAGGGCGAAGCGAAGTCACGCCTAAGGCGGATTCGCCTAGGGCGAAAATCTAGTTGAATCGCAATCAACGACCATAAAGGTCGTTGTCTACCACTCCCTCAGAATGACAATTGTGTAAGGTTTTTGAGAGGTCTCAGGTTGTTATTCTCCAAAAAGTTCTTTTTCCACAATAGAACAGAGGATATGGCCCACTGTTATGTGGCACTCCTGTATCCTTGGGGTGTTCTTGGAGGGGACCTTAAGGCAGATATCTACTAGCTTTTTAAGCTCCCCACCTTCCTGGCCTGTGAGGCCTATAGTGGTGGCGCCCCTCTCTTTGGCCAGAACTAAGGCCTTGAGTACACTCCGGGAGTTGCCACTGGTAGAAAGCCCTATGACCACATCCCCCTCTCTGACGAAGGCCTCTACCTGTTTTTCAAAGCAGCTATCGAAACCATAATCATTGGCGATAGCTGTAAGGACTGAACTATCTGTAGTAAGGGCATGGACGGGCAGGGCCCGTCTATCTTTTTTGAATCTCCCTATCATCTCCCCGGCGATATGTTGGGCATCCGCAGCGCTGCCTCCGTTACCCAGGAGATAGATGGTCTTGCCTGACTGTAGACAACCCAGCATGGCCTGGGC
>JAUQZZ010000016.1 GCA_030586765.1 Candidatus Brocadiales bacterium
GCTCTGGAAAGGGCCGCCTATCCATTTTCTTATTACTTTTTCAGAGGTCTCGATATATAAAGTGAGGCCACATCTTCAAGAGGCTTACTAGACCTTAACAGATGAAGGCACTATTATTATCTGCCTTAGGTATAGGGATAATCCACTCCCTGGCCCCGGACCACTGGCTTCCCTTTGCCTCCATAGCCAAGGCCCAGGGTTGGTCCAGGAGGAAGCTCCTGGGGGTGAGTTTCTTAGGAGGCCTGGGCCACGTAGGCTCTAGCTTCCTTCTCGGGGCCCTTGGGATAGTCTTTGGTTTGGGCCTTGCCCACATGAACAAGATGGAGTCTATGAGGGGAGACATCGCAGGCTTTCTCCTCATCGGATTTGGTGTGGCCTACGCCCTTTGGGGATTGAAGCACGTAAGGCACCATCACCTGCATCTAGATAAGGGTGCTACTATAACCCTCTGGACCCTTATGGCCATATTCATCTTTGGCCCTTGTGAACCCCTGATACCCCTTATGTTCCTAGCTACACAGCACGGGTGGCCTGGGATATGGCTCACTGCGGCGACCTTTTCTCTTGTTACCATTTTTATGGTGGTATTCCAGAGTTATCTTGCTTATATAGGAATGAACCTCCTTCCCCAGAGGGCCCTGGAGCGCTGGTCTCACGTTATGGCTGGGGGAATTATAACCATTACCGGATTTGCGGTTATGTTTTTAGGTATCTAGTGGCATCTAGGCTATGCTAATTGTAGTGGCGGAGTTTACTCTGCTTATAGTCGAGCATGCTCGACCACTACAATATTAAGGTTTTCTAGCCACGAAGGTAGCGCCCACTGTAAATTGGGAAGTGCGGTACCCTGTCCTGCTTATCATTCTTGCTTCAACAAATCCTGCCTTTTTTAAGAGTTCCAGGAAGGACCTTCCTGGTATTGCGCCACAGATTCAGTCAGACCAGGTGCCCAGCCGTTCCACTGTGGCCTGGTCTACGCCCTCTTCAAGGATGATATCTGCCCCGTAGAAGCGGCCACCGGGTTTAAGAACTCGATAGATTTCCTGAATCACACGCTCCTTGTCAAGACAGAGGTTTATAACGCCGTTAGTCATGGCAAGGTCAATAGAAGCATCCTCCAAGGGAAGGTTTTCTACCGGCCCTTCTTTAAATTCCACATTTTCGATACCTAGCAGGAGGCGATTACTCTCCGCCTTGCGTATCATCTCAGAGGTCATATCAATCCCTATGACCCGTCCCTTAGGGCCTACCCTTCTGGCCACGAGGAAGGCGTCCATACCCGCTCCAGAACCTAGGTCTAACACTATTTCACCCTCTCGCACTGGGCCCAGGGCAAGAGGGCAACCTACCCCAGCAAAGGACTCTGTTACAGAGCTTGGTAGCCCATCGATTTCTGTTGGGTTATAGCCTAATCTCTTGGCGCTCTCGGGGCCTACAGGAAATCTCTTCTCGGAGGCAGGGTTCTTAGCAATCCTGCAAAACCTGTTCTTAATGGCTTCTTGAACCTCTCTAGGTATTATAGATGAGGCCTTTTCCATATGCTTTTTTACCCTCTTTGGCAGTATGCCGAAAGTTTTGACTTTAAGGTACTAACCGCTCTTTATAGCACTGGCATTTTCCTTCCTTTTTTCCACGGAAAAAGGCGCAGTTAAATCCGCCCCTTTTGCAATTCTCAGTAGGGCATGGGCAACCGTACCTCTGTGGGTTTTTTTCAAAGAGGTCTATACATTTATTACAACAGAAACTATAGGTTTTCCCATCGTACTTATAGCCGATTGCCTTTGATTTATCTACCTCCTTCAGGCAAGCAGGACAGAGGGCCTCCTCGGTCAGGAGACCCTGTGAGGGATTCGAGATAAAAAGGCAAAGGATAAGAAGGCTAAAACAAATAACTCTGGGTATCATCTTGTTCTCCTTTTGCTCAAGATTTGGAGGCAAAGAGGTAGAGTTCTTTCAACTTTCTATAGGCGTTTATACCCCCTCCCAACTCTTCTTTCGCCTGACCCTTCGCTCTGCTCAGGGCTTAGGCTCAGGACAAGCCTTTTTGGCAAATCTTATGGGTAGTCGCATCCGCCTGAGGCGGACTGGCCTGCTAGGACACGTTTCGGGTCTGGAGACCCGAAGCTACCCGCTGAAGACTAAGGGTAGATAACGAAGTTTAACTTCGTTGATAGCGTTAGCAACGACCATAAAGGTCGTTGTCTACCGGATTTGCTCCACACAGGGGGTTATTCCTCCTTACCTACAACACTGAGGCCTTTGAAGTAGAGGGATGGCAGGTAGTCCATGCCATACCACTCTGCCTTGTCTCCGATGGCGGCAATATTATTAAAGGCATCAAAGACATTGCCGGCTATCATACAGTCCTTAACCCGCCCTACTAGCTGGCCCTTTTCTATAAGAAAGCCCAGGTCGATGTTCACTGAGAATTCCCCTGCCAGGGTGTTGCTCTGCCCCCCTCCCAATACCTGATCCACCAGTAGCCCGTAAGGGATGTCCCTGATCATGTCCTCCGTTTTTGTATCACCAGTTTTGAGGATTAGATTGGTGCAGGCAGGGGCAGGTTGAGATGCAAAACCCCTGAGGCCGTTCCCTGTTGACCTGGTGGACATAATCCCTGCAGTCTGGAGGTCGAAGAGAAAATTCTTAAGGACACCGTTTTCAAAGAGGGGGGTGCGCTGGGACCCTATACCTTCTCCATCCAGAGGGTAGCTTCCAGGGGCAAAATCAATGGTGGGGTCATCGTATAGGGTTATCCTGCTATCAACGATTTTTTCCCCCAGTTTTCCAAGAAAGGGGGAGATGCCCTTTTGTACGAGCTTTCCATTACAGCCCATCTCAAAGGTGCTCAGGAGCAGTCCCATAGCCTTAGGGGTGAAGATTACCGGCAAGATGCCAGAGTTAATCTTGACCTCCCTCTGCGCCAGTTTCATCCTTTCAAGTATCTTCTTTACAGGGTTTAGGAAGGTGTCAGGAATTTTTCTAGAGGACTCCGCCTCACCTATCCATATAAGGCCCCTTTCCTTTACCTGTAGAATCTCCGTACTGAGGCCAAAGGTGGTGGAGGTGTTGGATACATCCAGTCCCTGGGAATTAAGCAGTCTCCTGCGCCATAGGGTCTTTCCTATCTCTATACTGGTGAGGCAGTCTGAGTAGGCTGCCAGGGCTATGACGATGATCTCCCGTCCCGAGGATATGCCCTTTTCCATAGGAAAGTCCACTACCTTTTTATCGAATATCTTTATTTCTGGAAAGTTCCCGTTGGAAGGGAACGAGAATCTGGCCTCCTGGCCGAACTGGGCGGAATGAAGGGCCTTTTCTACCAGTTCCTGGGGAGTTCTTAGGTCGGTGGTGCCGGAAAAACCTATCCTGCCATCCTTTATTATCCTCAGCCCTACGCCCCTTATGGATTTGCTATGTGCATATTTTAATTTATTATTCTCAAAGTTGACAGACTTGGTCTCCCCTTCCTCATATATTACCTCTGCGGAGTCTGCCTTTTTTAGTGCCAGCTCTAGTATCTTTTCTTCTATCTTCATAGTTTGTAACTTGTAGTCTGTAATTTAAGACCTCTGCTGATCCTATAACTTTCCCCTCCCTTGATGGGAGGGGTTAGGGGAGGGTGGTATTCACCCCCACCCTACCCTCCCCCATCAAGGGGGAGGGTATAGAACTTTGCCCTACACTTTTTTGGAGGTCTCAATTTGTAATCTACAATGGGCTATCTTCCGCCGATTACCACGTTTCTAATCCTTACGTGGGGCCCGCCGTCACTCACCCTGAGGGGCGCCTGTCCTCCCTTTCCACAGCCGCCCAGTCCACCGTAGAGTATAAGGTTGTTGCCTATGGCATCTATATTCATCAAGGTCTCAAAGACGTTTCCTGTAAGGACGACGTCACGAAGTCTCTCTGCTAGCCTTCCGCCTCTTATTTTAAAGGCCTCAGCGGCACTGAAGGTAAACATCTCGTTGTTGGTCTGTCCACCTATGGCGCCTTTACAATATATGCCTTCCTGGGTCTCTTGAAGCATCTTTTCGAAGGACCAGCCCCTTGGTTCCATATAGGTGTTGGTCATGCGCACAATAGGTTCATGGGCATAGCTCAGGGCCCTGGCGTTACCTGTGGGCCTTTCCTGCATCTTGGCAGCGGTCTCTCGGGAGTGGAGTCTGTTGGTTAGGATACCGTCCTTTATAAGATACGTCTTTTGAGTGGGAACGCCTTCGCTGTCGTATTTGTTGTAACCAGCCTCTCCCTCCAGGGTGCCGTCATCTACGATGGAGAGTTCGTCTATACCAAAGCGTTTACCTATCTGCATAATCTCCTTCAATTTCTGATTCTCATATATGAAGTCTGCTTCACTCAGGTGGCCAAAGGCCTCGTGGGTAAAGACACCGCAGAGTCTGGGGTCTACAATGACGGTATAAAGGCCTCCATCTACAGGCTTGGCAGAGAGGAGGTCTACAGCCCTGTGGGTGATATCTTCACACTTATCTTCTAGGCCCTGTACAATTTGGTATCCTCTGAGGTCACCCACCGACTCCCAGGCCCTCTGGATATTCATCCCTTCTTTTGTTATGGCCAGGAGGTTGATACCGCAGAACGTGACCTCCTGTACGATGAGGCTTCCCTCTGAGTTGGCGAAGTACTGGGTCCCGTGGGAGTCCATATAGCGCACTCCGGAGGTCTGAATCTTTTTAGAGGAAAGGATGATATTATTGTATTTCTGGCAGAGGTCGTGTTTTTCAGCCAGAGAAACACTTCTTGGGTCTATCTTTACTTTAGTTTTTACATGCTCGGTGGTTAGCGGGATGGGGGCTAGGGTGAGAGTGGAGTTGGCAAGAAACCCAGCCTGTTCTACGGCCGTTTTCACGTAGTTGGGAAGGTTTTCTATATCATTGAAGGCTACAAAGCCCCAGCCCCCCTTTACCAAGGCCCTGACGCAGCCACCGATACTGTCCCCTTCCGATATAGCCTCTAACTCTTTCCCTGTGAAATTTATGTTGGTGGCTGAGCCTTCGTGGATTCGGAGCTCTATATAATCGGCTTTAGCCGCCCTGAGGGCACTCTTTATCAGGTCTTCCATGGTGAACCCCCCCTTTCAGCGGGTAGCTATCAACTCCTCAAAATCCTCTTCGCCTATGGTCTTAACCCCCAGGGTCTTGGCTTCTTCTAGTTTTGAGCCTGGGGACTCCCCTGCTACCACAAAATCCGTCTTTTTACTTACGCTGGAGGAGACCTTTCCCCCCAGGCTTTTTATGAGTTCCTCTATCTCGTGTCGGGAGTATTTCTTCAGGGTGCCTGTTACTACGAAGGCCTTTCCAGCTATAGCCGATTCCTTTGGTTTCCTCTCCCTAAGCCTTTTGGTATTGACCCCTGCGGCCTTCAGCTTTTTTATAATGGTCTTGGTGTGGGCATCGGAGAAGAATTTTACTATACTCCTGGCCATGACAGGTCCCACCTCGTGAACCTCTTCTAGTTCTTCTGCGGTGGCTTCTGAGAGGGCATCCAGGGAGCCAAGGTGTTCGGCCAGTACCTCAGCGGCGTGGGTTCCTACATGATGTATACCCAGGGCAGATATTAAACGATGAAGGTCCCTGGTCTTGCTGTCCTTTATACCATCTATAAGGTTTTGAGAGGACTTCTCCGCCATCCTCTCCAGGCCCACCAGGTCCTCATATCTCAGGGAATATATATCGCCGTAGTCCTTAAGCAGGCCCTTATCTACCAGTTGGTCGATGATGGCGGGCCCCATCCCCTCAATGTCCATAGCATCCCTGCTGGCAAAGTATCTTATGCGCCTTTTTGCCTGGGCAGGGCATAGGGGATTATAACATCGCAGGTAAACCTCTTCCCTAGCCCGGAGTACTTCTCCTCCACACTCAGGGCATTTACTAGGCGGCCTAAAAACTCGTTCCTTTCCCGTACGCTTTTCTTTTATGACCTTTACCACCTGGGGTATGATTTCTCCTGCCTTCTGCACGGCTACGTAGTCGCTGATTCTTATGTCTTTTCGCTCCATCTCATCAAAGTTGTGGAGGGTAGCACGGCTTACGGTAGTGCCTGCTAGATGCACAGGCTCAAGGTGAGCTACGGGGGTGATTACGCCTGTCTTTCCTACCTGGAGTACTATGTCCTTTATCCTGGTTATGGCCTGTTCGGGGGGGTATTTGTAGGCTACCACCCACCTGGGTGCCTTGCTGGTAGCTCCCAGTATCTTCCATTGGTCAAAGGAATCGACCTTTATGACTATCCCATCCACTTCGTAGTCTAGTTTCCTTCTTTTGGTCCTCCACTCCTGGCAGTACTCCAGTACATTTTCTATGTTCTTGCAGAACCTGTTATGTGGGCTGACAGGTAGGCCAAGGCTCTGGAAGGCTCTCAGGCACTCTATTTGACTGCTGAGAGCAACCCCCTCGTGATGGCCTATGGAATGGGCAATGAAGCGGAGGCGCCTCTTGGCAGTGAGTTTGGGGTCGAGGAGCTTTAAGGACCCTGCAGCGGCATTTCTGGGGTTAGCAAATTGAGGCTCCTCGCTTTCCTCCCTTTCCAGGTTTAATGCCTGAAAGTCCTTATTTTGCAGGTAGACCTCTCCCCTGACCTCTAAGGCCAGGAATTTCTCCCCTGGGGGCTCCAGTCTCAAGGGTATCTCCCTTATAGTCTTGAGGTTTGCCGTGATGTCGTCCCCACGGTAACCGTCCCCCCTGGTGGCGCCCCATCGGAAGATACCCCTTTGATATGAAAGGGTTACCGCAACTCCATCAATCTTTAGTTCAGCTACATAATTTATCTCCCTTTGTCCCAGGAGACGCCTCAGCCGTTGATAGAACTCTTTAAGTTCTTCATCAGAATAGACGTTGTCTATACTGAGCATGGGCACCTTGTGTTCAATAGTAGCGAATTTTGTTAGGGGCTCCCCCCCTACCCTTTGGGTGGGAGAATCTGGGGTAATAAACTGAGGGTGGGCCTTTTCCAGCCGCTGGAGTTCCCTGACTAACTGGTCATATTCATAGTCAGTTATTTCCGGCTGGGCCTCTATATAGTATTTGCGGTCGTGGTAGCGTATCTGACGGCGCAGTTCATCTATCCTTTTTTGGACGTCTTTTTCCTTAGTCATGGTCTCTAAGACTCTTGGGAAGGGGCTTTTATTGAAGGAATTTGGAGACAAGTAGAGTATATCACTTTTTGGTTTCCTGTCAATAAAGGCTTGACAACAGGATAGAATTTGCTATAAATTTGGTTCATATATCTCCCCTGTGGCGATACGGGTGGCGTTCAGAAGTATAATTTCTGAAGATATTTACATAATAGGGGATTGCTATGAGCAAGGATAAGGAAAAGAAGACCTTTTTTGAGGTTTTCAGTATGGGTGCCGAGGGAAAGGGTGTCACGCCGCAGGGCACAGCGGGGGGAGGAGAAGGGTTGGGACACGCCATCCCTAAAGAGGAGGACATAGTAGTAATCTCGGATATGGCCACGGGTGCTTCCAAGGACAAGAAAAGGAACTGGAGGGGCCCCTTCGGGGTAAGACTAGAGACTATAATTATTGCTAGTGTGGGGGGTGTCTTACTGGCGGTGGGATGCTTCTTCTTAGGACATAAGCTGGGGGCTAATAAGGCCCCAAAGGCAGAGGTGGCCAAGGCATCTACCCTTTCCAAGGTTCCTGCACCAGCCAAGGTAGAGAAGAGGTCAGTGACGAAGGCACCGGAGAAGACCTCCACCGAGGCGAAGGCGAAGGTATCGGAGAAGATGACCGAGGTAAAGGCTAAGCCGGTTCAACAACCTGTGGCACCTGAGGAGTCCAGATGGAGTCTTAGGATAATATCTTATAAGGATGCAGAGAAGAACCTTGAAAAGGCAACCAATCTGGCGAAGATGCTGAAGAACAGTGTGGGCCATGACGCTTTTGTGGCAAGGCTAGGTTCGCAAATAGTGGTGTGTCTGGGGGAGTTTGACTCAAAAAATAGCGCCCAGCTTCTAGAACTGCAAAAGCAGCTTAAGGAATTTGAATACGAGAATAAAAAACAGTTTGCAGGGTGCTATCCTGTAAGGATTAGATAAGAAGAACAAGGTAAAGACGGTGACTATTGATAAGAGTTTAGCAATAAAAGGTAAACTTGCCAGGGCCCGTAGTATCTTGAGCAGGGTGGAGCGCGTTAAGCTTCTTGAGGCCAAGGGGGAGTGGAAGAGTGGTGACTCTGTCTTCGGACTGCCCAAGGTTAAGGTCGCTAAGGTGCGGAAGAGGCCCAAGGCAGAAAAAGAGGCACCTAAAGAAGCTGCTGCCGTTACTCCTGTGGCAGGGGCAGAGGCAGAGGTAAAGGCAGAGAAAGGGAAACCTTCTAAACCCACCCCTTCTAAGGAGGCTTGATACATTATGTACAGAAGGATTTCGAGGCTTGTTATGAAGGTGGTTTTTGTCTCTAGCTTCTTATTGGCACCAGTGGCCTTCTCTAAGGTAATGGCGGCTGATGAACATCTCCATGACCTTCCCCAACACATTCAAGAGGCCTTTGGTGTGCTGACCAAGGCCCAGGAGAATTACAACCAGGTTCAGGACTACACTGCTGAGATTTATAAGGAGGTATTTCAAGGCGGGGAGAAGCAGAAAGAGGAGCGTACTATAATAAAGTTCCAGAAGCCCTTTAAAGTATATCTAAAATGGATTGCAGGTAAGAACAAAGGTGCAGAACTCCTCTATGTAGAGGGGGAAAATAACAATAAGATAATAGTAAAAAAGAAGGGCATCATAGGCGTTCTTGGTACTATGGAGATGGCTCCCGATGGCTTCTGGTTAAGAAATTTTACTAAGCATTCCATAAAAGAGGCTGGCTTTGGTGGAATCATTGACAAGGCCTGGAAGCAATTTAAGACAGCCAAAGAGAATAATGATATAGTTTCTGCAACTTGTAGCCTGGAGCAACTAGATGGCCATCCTGCTCATAAGGTAGTTCTGGTGGTGTCGCCTCAGGGGCGCGGTAACGGTTATTACTGCCGAGCCGCGATACAGTATTTTGATGCAGAAAGCTACCTTCCTATCAAGTCCACCTTCCAACTCTGGGATAATGATGAAGTGGAGGTCTTCACCTTTGACAAGGTGAAGTTAAATGCGGGTTTAACAGCCAAGGACTTCGATAGGGGCAATAAAGAGTATCATTTTTAGTGGGAGTATAGCATCCTCCTATCCCCTTCTCGCCTAGTGAAACGGATTTTGTCAAAGTACTCCAGGAGGGGTACTGCGTATTTTCTGGAGGTACTCACCAGGTCTCTCAGGTCGGCCACTGTTATAGAACCCCTTTCCTGTATGGTTTTCTTGACCCTGTTTTTTAACTCTTGTACGGCCTCTACATGAAAGTACATCCCTGCCTCCACCTCTATCAGGTTACCTTCCTCTATTAGGAGAAATAGGAGGGACTTAAATCTCTCCTGCTCACAGGGGTCCTTCGGCAGTATCTGTTCCAAGGTGGGGGGTGAGAACCTTTCTTTCAAAAAGGCATTTTGTATAGATTCTATTGTCTTCCTATCACTATCAGAGAGTTTCACCTGGAAGCCAGCGGCGGAGACCCTCTGGTCAGAGGTATGCTGTACAAGGCCTTCTCTAATCAACTCCTGAAGGGCCAGGGATAGCAAAGAGACCGGGGTATCCTTTGATAACCTTGCCCTTAGGGTGCCTTCTTCCATGCCTTTTCTGATGGGATTATTTTCGTGGAATTCCTGGATATGCTGTAAGACCTGTGTCTTTAAAGCAGATAGCCTATGATGGTGGACGGGCAAGGTATTAGAATCCTCTTTGACCTTTATGAGGGCGCCTTTATCTATTAGACTTTCTACCATTTCCTTTACCCTGGAGGGGTGTATGTTAAGGAGCCGAGATACCTCCTCCTGGGAAAGGAGATAACCCCTAGCCTCCAGGAAGGCCTGTTCTATTACCTCCTGGTCGCTACCCCCAAGGAGGAGCCTTAAGGGGGCAAGGACTTCTTCCTTTAAGCGTTTAAGTCTCCTGGTGTACACCCGCAAGACTTTTCCGCCCCCTATGGTGCGACACGGGGAGTAGGAGCGTATAACATAATGCTCTGCCCTCTCTGTCACGATAGGCTCTTCCAGGCGGTATTGGACAAGGGCCTTCTCCCCGGGGCGTAGGACTTCCTTATCTAAAAGGGTGACCCTGGCCATTACCTCGCTGGTAGCAATATGGAACCTGACCCTCTCTCCGTTTACCAGGGGTCTTCTGGCGCTGGCCAGGTAGTGGAGGTGGCAGTCTATAATCTTGACAGGCTCAAGATACTTGGGTAAGGAGAGCTGGAAGCCTCTGCATATCTCCGAGGTTTTCACCCCTGAGAGATTAATAGCGGCACGTTGCCCCTTACTGGCTGAATCTACCTTTTTTCCATGGACCTCAATGCCTCTTATCCTTGCCAACTCCTTTACAGGGAGCACCTCTACCTCCTGGCCCACCTGTATCTCACCACTGGCTACCGTGCCCGTTACTACACAGCCGAAGCCCTGGATGGTGAAGGCCCTGTCTACGGGGAGGCGGAAGATGCCCAGGATGGCCTCTTCCTGGTAGGCCAAGACCAGTTCCCTCAGGGCGGCCTTTAGCTCTGGGATTCCTTCCCCTGTAGTGGCAGAGACCACCTTTACAGGTGCACCCTCTAGGAAGGTCCCCTTCATCAGCCTCTTTATATCCTCTTTTACCAGCTCCAGCCATTCCTCGCTGACCAGGTCCTTCTTTGAAAGGACTATAAGGCCGTGTCTTAGGCCAAGGAGTTCCAGTATCTCTAGATGTTCCACGGTCTGGGGCATTACACCGTCGTCTGCGGCAATAACCAGAAGGGCTATATCAATCCCTGTTGCCCCTGCCAGCATGTTCTTGACAAAGCGTTCGTGGCCAGGCACATCCACGATGCCTACCCTCAGGCCCCCTTCTATGTCCATAAAGGCAAATCCGAGGTCAATGGTTATACCCCTGGCCTTTTCCTCGGGCAAGCGGTCGGTATCAATTCCTGTCAGGGCTTTTACCAGGGCTGTCTTCCCGTGGTCAATATGGCCTGCTGTACCTATTACTACGTTCTTCACTGCTTTGCCTCTAGAATCCTCAAGAGGGCACTGAGGATCTCCTCTACCTCAGCCTCGTCCCCCAGGGTGCGGAGGTCTAGGAGAAACCTTTCTTTTTCAATCCTTCCAAAGATAGAGGGGTTGTTTAACCTGAGTTCATCAGAAAGCTCCTGTGCACTGAGCCCCTCTAAACTTAAAGATACCAGTTTGGTAGGAATCTCCTCACCAGGTAAGGAGCCCCCTCCCACTGTGGAGACACCGTCCTCTACAGTAGCTCTGATTCTATTACCAGCCCTTTCATAGAGTTCCTTTAGGAACCGCCTACACTCCTTCTCCACATCTTCCAGCTTCTTGGTGAGCATCCTCTGGATGGGTAGGGTCTCAGCAAGCTTTTCTCCCTGGGAGTAAAGCCTCAAGGTAGCCTCCAGGGCAGCTATGGTCAGTTTATCTACCCGCAGGGCCCTGGCGAAGGGATTACTCTTCATTATATCTACAAATCTTTTTCTTCCTACAATTAGGCCACCCTGGGGCCCTCCCAGGAGTTTATCAGTACTGAATGTTGTTATATCTACCCCTGCCTTTACGCTCTCTTCCACAGTGGACTCGTGGGAGAGTCCCAGGGCCTTATAGTCTATTAGTGCGCCGCTACCCAGGTCATACATAACAGGGATGCCATATTCTCTGCCCAGCCTTACCAGTTCTTCTGTCTCTACAGAGGTTGTGAAGCCTACTATGCGGAAATTGCTGGGGTGCACCTGGAGAAATAGGGCGGTATTGGGGGTGATAGCCTTTCTATAATCGGAAAGGTAAGTCCTGTTTGTGGTACCTACTTCCACCATTATTGCCCCACTCTTCGCCATGACCTCAGGCATGCGGAAGGAGCCCCCTATCTCTACCAACTGGGAGCGGGATATTATCGCTTCCTTTCCCTTGGCCAGGCTGTCCAGGGCGAGGAGCACTGCCGCGGCGTTATTATTGACTACCATAGCAGCCTCTGCCCCTGTAAGGGCGCAGGTCAGGGCCTCAAGATGCTCCCCACGAGGGGCCCTCTTGCCAGTGAGGAGGTCTATCTCCAGGGAGCAGTATCCCTTTGCCGTTTCCAGGGCATTTTTCAGGGCCTCCTGTGCCAGGGGCGACCTGCCCAGACAGGTGTGGATAACGACGCCCGTGGCATTTATCACCCTCTGCATGGGAAGGCTGGCCTTTTCCAGGAGTCTTTTGTTCACCCTGGGGAGGAGGGCGTGAGGGGAAAGGTCTAATTCCTCTCTTTGGGGCCCTCTCATTACCTCCCGCAGACCCTCCAGTACATCCCTGATGGCAGAAACAACCAGTGGCCTGGGATATCTAGTGCTCAGCTCCGATATCTCAGGGAGTTCCAGTAGTTCACTTACCGAGGGTATATTTCTCAGGTCTTCTTTGTCCATTTAAGTATGGTGGTAAAGGATAAGTGCGATACCTACCAGGATAAGAACAAGGCCTATTATCTTTCTTTCCTGGTGTTCTAGCTTATACAATTTTAGTCTCTGTACTCCCATGTAAGCCATGGCTGTCAAGGAGAGCATACCCAGGATATTGGCGGCGGCCAGGACTACACCCATGAGGAGGAGCAGGGACAGGGTGAAGGTGCTGGCCGCCAGAAAGATAGGCAGTAGCTCCACGCAAGGGGATAGAGATACCGTTGAAAAGAGGGAGAGGGCTGCTGCCCTATCCGATAAGGCAGGGTCAAGGGGGCCATGGTTGTGGGTATGCCTACGGGTGAAGGCAATATAAATAGTACCCAGGCCTATAAGGATTCCACCAGTAAGCAAGTCTGTCCTTTCCACATATTTTGTTAACTGGAAGCCAAGGAAGGCGACTACAAGCCCCATGGCGGTGGTTGCAAGGGAATGCCCCAGGCTGCTCAGGGCGGTAATACCCAGGGTCTTGGCCATAGACCACCCCTGTCCCTTTCCCACCAGGGCAAAGGGTATCCAGTGGTGGGGGAGGATGGAATGGGTCAGGGCTATGGTGAAGACCGCTGCAAAGATGCTTATAGGTTGCTGCATAAGGTCTTTAGGTATTTAATCTTGGAGAATTAAACAAATTAATTAAGACTTCTGAAGAAGTCATTCAGCCGGGATAGGCGGGGCTTTCTAGCCCCGCATTATGCGTCCCTAGAAAGGGCCGCCTATCCACTTTTTACTTTTGCAGAGATTTTTTAATTGTAGCAGTTTTCCTCCAACCTTTCAATTACTATAGGGTTAGGATTTTGCTTAAAAATTGTGGATTATTGGGATACGAAGAGGATATACTGTCGAGTTTGTGAGATAGATACGGTCTGTATCTCAATACGGTTTAAAGAACGTAGGAATCTTGAAATACTAAGACGCTTTTACGAAATGTTAATATGATAAGGCTTCATTTCCTGCAAACGATATGAAAGAGGTTCCAGTATGAGATTTATAATAGCCTTGGTCTTTATCCTCGGTATAACGACCTTTCATGCAAAGGTACCACCTAATCTCTATACGTTGAATCAAGGCTCTGTGGTGATGGCAGCTGGAGATGAGGAGGGGGCACCGTCAAAGGGGAAGATGTTTAGCCTAGATTTTAACAAGGTATTGGATAAGTATGGTATTGCCATTGCCATAGTCCTTTCCTTTATGTGGGGAATCGTGGCAGGGGTGGCTTCTCCATGCGTCTTTCCACTGGTTCCCATAACTGTGGCCTATTTTGCCACCCAGGGTGAAACCAGGGGCAAAGGCTATACTATACTGTTGGCCTGCGTGTACGTCTTGGGGATAGCTACACTGTTCACACCTCTGGGGGTAATATTTGCTCGTGCTGGGAAGAGTGTAGGGGCGCTCCTGGGAAATCCATTATTCATTGGGCCATTTGTGGCCTTCCTGGTGGCTATGGCCCTCAGCATGTTTGGTTTATTTGAAATAAAGCTTCCAGACTTTATCATGCGCCGTCTCCACGGCGGGGAGAGGAGGACGGGCATTGTAGGGACCTTCGTCTTGGGGATTATATTGGGAATGGTAGCCATGCCTTGTGTGGGACCGTTTCTTGCCTCTATCCTGGGGTTTGTAGGTACCAAGGGGAGTATCCCCATAGGTGCGACTGCCCTCTTTTTCTTTTCCCTTGGCCTTGGGATGCCCTACCTGGCCCTTGCTATCTCTGCCAAGACCCTGGCAGGCATGCCAAGGGCAGGGGAGTGGATGATAAGGGTAAAACAGTTCGCAGGGATGGTGATTCTCCTGGTAGCGGTCTATTTTCTCTCAAAGGTGATGTCCGTTAACATAGTCAAAATCTTGGGAGGGATAATTGTTGTAGTTATAGGTGCCTTTCTAAGCAGCTTGACGTGGCATCAGGTCTCTGCCAGGTACATAGCAGGCAGGGCGATAGGTATACTCTTAGTCGTGGGTGGCATTATACTCTTCTCCTGGGGCGTGTTAGGTTTGACAGGTCTTTCTGAGAGGGTGCCTTTCTTAAGGCCTGCTGGACCTGTTGAGGAGATAAAGTGGGTGACGAGCTTTGAGGAGGGTATGAAACTTGCAAAAGACACAGGGAAGCCGGTCTTCATAGACTTCTATGCCAGTTGGTGTACTGATTGTAAGTTAATGGACGCCAGGACCTGGACAAATGAGGAGGTGATAAGGGAGGCCAAGAGGTTTGTGGCCATAAAGTTGGATTGCTCAAAGGACGAAAGCCCTTACAACAAGCTCAGGATGGAGAGGTTCAAGTCCTTTGCTATGCCCTTTATGGCCTTCTTCGACTCTAAGGGGAATTATCTTGAGGATCTCTCCGCTGAGGGTTATACTGGGCCCGAGAAATTTCTTAAGACAGCAAGAGGGATAAAATAGGGAGGCTGATATGGTGGAAGTTCTTTCCGTCAACGATGTCAATTTTAAGGGTGAGGTATTAGAGTCCCCTACTCCTGTGCTGGTAGACTTCTGGGCTACATGGTGTGCTCCCTGCAAGCAGATGTCTGAGATTATTGACAGCGTCGCCCCGGCCTACAAGGGTAAGGTGAAGGTGGTAAAGCTAAATGTGGATGAAGGGACAAACATAGCTGCCCAGTACGGGATAACGGCCGTGCCGACCCTTATCCTTTTTAAGGGTGGAAAAGAAGTAAAGCGGATGGTGGGAGTAGTATCTAAGCAGAAGCTAGAGGACGGCCTTAAAGGAATCGTATAGAGGTTAATTGCCCTTTATGGGGATGGGCCTCAGGGGTCTGTCCACTACACGTGGAGGACAAATCATGCCTGAGGCAGACCCGCCTCTGGTGGGCCTAAAGGTTTGTCCCTACCACTGGGGCTAGGCCTTATGGTTATGTCCTCCCCCCTCTACGCAATCGCACCTACCAAGGGTTTTTATACAGTTACACCCGCAGGCTACTACCTCATCGTGCTTACGTTCCTTATGTCTCGTATGTCCACCCATCCCGCACATCATCATACACCCAGTCAGAAGTGACAGGGATAGGGCAAAAAGTATAATACTCTGCATGTCGTACTCCTTATAATTGGTTCCTCTGTATGGCGCTGCCTCCGGGCCATTCCTCCCTCCTTATTTTAACCCTTTTCATCTTAGTCCTTTTAGGGGCCTTAGGTCGGTGGGCTTTCCTCTCGAAGTAAAGGAGCAAGCGTTTTATTCCTTCTATAACTCCGAAGACCGCAAAGGATGCGCCTATGATTTCTAACCAGTTCCACCAGGGAAGGGGCACAGTATCAAATATTGGATTAAGGAAAGGCACATACACAATAGCTGCCTGAAGAGGAAAAGAGATTGCGCAGGCTAGTAAGAGTTGCTTATTGGAAATAAAGCTCACTTTGTAGAAAGGGCCAAAAGACCTGAAATTATAGGCGATGAACTTCTCGACTATAACAAAGAAGGTGAAGGCTATGGTTCTGGCTGTTTCTACGCTTTCCTCAATATAGAAGAGGGATAAGGTGGCGGCGGCTGTTATAAATCCAACAGCAACCAGGTAAGCCATTATGCCCTGTGTGACTATACCTTCTCGAGGGTTTCTGGGGGGACGTTTCATAATGGCTAGTTCATAAGGCTCCATCCCCAAGGCTATGGCTGGGAGGCTGTCGGTTACAAGGTTTATCCACAAAATCTGTACTGGCAATAGTGGAAGGGGCATCTTTAACATAATGGCTGCAAAGATGGTGATAACCTCAGCAAAGTTTGATGAAAGGAGGTAGTACACAAATTTCTTTATGTTATCATATATTCCCCTTCCTTCTTCGATGGCAGAGACTATGGTGGCAAAATTATCATCGGCAAGGACCATATCGCTGGCCTCTTTCGTTACATCTGTTCCTGTAATCCCCATGGCTACGCCGATGTCTGAACGCTTGAGGGCTGGGGCGTCATTTATCCCATCTCCTGTCATGGCTACCACGTGGCCCATTTTCTTATACATATCGGTTATTCTAACCTTATGCTGGGGAGAGACACGGGCATAGACCCTGACTTGAGGAGCTATTTGCGCATACTGCTCTTCCTCCATAGCATCTAGTTCAGCGCCTGTTAAGACCATGTCTCCATCCATAATGCCTATCTCTTTTGCCACGGCCACGGCCGTGTCCTTGTGGTCGCCGGTTATCATAACTACTTTCACGCCAGCCTGTTGACATTTCTGATAGGCCTCCTTTACCTCTGGCCTGGGAGGGTCTATCATGCCCTGTAATCCCAGGAATACCAGGTCTTTCTCCTCAGAGTGTGCGCCCTCTTCCAACTCCCTTCTGGCAAAGGCCAGGACGCGCAGGGCACTGGTGGCAAAGGCATGATTTATCTCAAGGATATTATCAATGTCCTGCTGGGTCAGCACCTCTATCCTTCCGCCTTTGTACATATGGGTGCAATTATCTAATATCTTTTCCACGGCACCTTTTGTGTACATTGTCCTTTTACCGTCTGCCTCACATATCACGGACATCTTTTTTCTTTCTGAGTCAAAGGGGATTTCATCCAGCCTCTCGTGGTCTTTCCTCAGGTCTGGTATCCCAGCCTTTGTAGCAGATACGAGCAGGGCAATCTCTGTTGGGTCTCCCAGGGGTTGTTCATCCCAGACAGCGTTATTGCATATTAGACCAGTCTCCAGGAGGAGTCTTACGCCCTCGCATATTTCTGCCCTTTGACCGCTGTCTATAAAGTTACCTGTTTTGTCATAACCTTCGCCAGTTACGTCCAGTACTTTGCCGTCAGCAAAGACCTTCCTTACGGTCATCTCATTTACCGTAAGGGTGCCGGTCTTATCTGTGCATATAACAGTGGCAGAGCCCAGGGTCTCCACGGCAGGCAGTTTTCTTACGATAGCGTTTCTCTTTGCCATTTTGGTAAGGGCTAGAGCCAGGATTATTGTAACCACGGCCGGGAGGGCCTCGGGTATGGCAGCTACAGCAAGGGAAACAGAAACGAGAAACATCTCCAGCCAGTCACGGCCTTGCGCTATGCCTGCACCCATGGTTCCTGCACATATTACCAGGATAATAATACCCAGGAGTTTTCCCAGTTTATCCAGCCGTTTCTGCAGGGGTGTGCTTTCCTTTTTCTCCACCTGGAGCATGGCGGCTATCTTGCCAAACTCAGTACCCATGCCTGTGGAGGTGACAATAGCCTTACAGTGGCCATATACGGCAGTGGTGCCAGAGAAGAGCAGGTTCTTTCTTTCAGGTATAGTGGTAGTTTCCTTTATTACCTCTGGATATTTCTCTACAGGGACGGATTCCCCTGTAAGGACAGACTCGTTGACCTTAAGGTTCATGGATTCCATGATGCGGCAGTCTGCTGGCACCCGCTCACCAACTTCTAAGAGCAAGACGTCGCCAGGGATCAGGTAGCGAGAATCTATTACTTTTACTACACCATCCCTCATGACCTTGGCCTTTGGCGCTAGCATCTTCTTCAGGGCCGCTACTGCCTTCTCCGCCTTTCTCTCGTGCAAGAAACCCATCACAGCGTTAAGTATGACTATGGCGAAGATAACTATTGCGTCGAGGAATTCACGAAGGACTGCCGATACAATAGTGGCGACCAGCAGGATTATTATTAGGACTTCGGTGAACTGCAGAAGGAATTGGATAACCGCAGGGGTCTTTTTCTTTTCTTTAATCTCATTTAGTCCAAACTTCTCTAGTCTTTCGGAAGCCTTTTGGTCACTTAGTCCATTGGGCTCGCTCTCAAGGACACGGAGGACCTCTTCTACACCCAATTTGTACCACTCAGGCTGGGCTGCTTGCACAGGGATTCCTGGTGGTATCTTCTTTTGATTCTTTCTGAACCAGCCCTTTTTCGATTCCTTAGCTTTTAGTGTCTTTTGTTTCATAGACCTGCGTTACGTAATGGCCGAATCTATGAGAATAGCAGACCTTTGCATTTAGGTCACTTCGTGACGAATTTATCGGGTCCCTTCTCAAAGTTGGCCTTGCATGTCTTGGAGCAGAGATAGTAGGTAGTACCTTTGTATTCGGAGGTTACTGCGGTATTCTTATCTATTTCCATATCGCAGACCGGGTCAAAGACCTTTTCCTCGGCAGCATGGGCTGAAGTGCCTTCCTTTTTATGCTCATGCCTCATGCCCATCGTCGAGTGCATACCAGGCATCATAAGGCATCCGTGGCAGACTAGGAGACTAAAGATTAAGACTAGAGAAAAAGTCTTTTTCACGGCTCACTTTCCCCTCTTTTAGGGTTTTACTTGTGCTAACTAGGACCTTCTCCAGGGTTTACGGTTTTCTTGTTAGAATCTTCGGGCCTGTGGCCTTCACTAGTAATTACAGGAACCTCCTCTTTACGCTTTTTCCTCCAGAACCATCCCTTTCCTGCCTCTTTCCCCTTATGGGTGGGGCTATGTGGGTTAGGGCCTTCTGAACCAGCGGTAACAAGTTCCTCTTTATGCCCCTTCCTACCGAACCAGCCCCCCTTTGCCCCCTTAGGTTTCTTTACCTTGGGTTTCTTGGGTAGGAGCTGCCACTCCTTAAGCATGTGATAAATGACCGGGATGACCATGAGTATTACTGCCGTAGAGGTGAAGGTGCCTCCGATTATTGGCACCGCCAGGGGTCTCATGATTTCTGCCCCAGTTCCAGTGGCCCAGAGCATGGGCAGAAGGCCAAAGAGGGTAGTAGATACAGTTAGGAGCTTGGGCCTCATCCTGAGGGCCGCTCCCTCTAGTATGGCCTCTGTGATCTGGCTCTTTTCCTTTATGTTTTCTTCCCCTCTTTTCTCAATGGCCTCCTTCAGGAATACCACCATCACGATTCCTGTGGAAGTGGCCATGCCAAAGAGGGCAATGAAACCCACCCACACGGCCACACTAAAGTTATAACCCCAGAAATAGAGGAATATCATACCCCCGGTAAGGGCCGTAGGTACGGCTATCATTATTATCAGGGCATCGGAGAAGGAGTTATAGGTAACGTAGAGGACCATAAACATAATAACGATGACAATGGGTACTACAAACTGTAAGGTCTTCTTGGCCCTCATCTGGTGCTCATACTGTCCACTCCACTCCACAAAGTAACCAGGTGGAAAGTCTATCCTCTGGGGGATGACCTTCTTTGCCTCTTCCACCACACCAATAACATCTCGGCCCCTGACATTAAATAGGACATAGGCCACAAGGAGTCCATTCTCACTCCTTACCATGCTGGGGCCCTGCACTATCCTTATGTCTGCCACTTGGTATAGAGGTATCTGGGCCCCTGTTGCCGTAGGGATAAAGACCCTCTTTACAGCCTCTACGTTGTCTCGCAGTTCCCTTGCGTATCTCACCCTGACAGGGAAGCGCTGGCGGCCTTCTACTGTGGTAGTGAGGGTCTTACCCCCCATGGCAACCTCTATGATGTCATGGACATCTCCCAGGTTTATCCCGTAGCGGGCCACCTCACTCCTCTTGATGTCTATCTCCAGATAGTTCTCCCCTATGAGCTTATCAGGGTATGTGTCTACAGCCCCTGGAATGGTTCGAAGGATGTCGGCCACCTCCTGGGCAAGGTCAACCACCTTTCTTTGGTCACTGCCATAAATCTTTGCCCCTACCTGGGTCCTTATCCCTGTGGCCACCATGTCAACACGGTTGATAATGGGTTGCGTCCAGATGTTGCTCCAGCCAGGGATTTTTACTGTGGAGTCTAACTCCTGGAGGATTTTTTCCCTGGTCATCCCCTTCCTCCACTCCTTTTTTGGTTTCAGGTTGACGATAGATTCAACCATCTCTATAGGGGCAGGGTCTGTGGGGGTATCTGCCCTGCCTAATTTTCCTACTACTAGTTCCACCTCTGGG
>JAUQZZ010000142.1 GCA_030586765.1 Candidatus Brocadiales bacterium
GCAGCCAGTAAGGCCCTGGAGGCCACTCATTCCAATGCCTCCCAGGTTGTGCAAAACACCTTGCTTATAGCAGCCCAGCAGTATTTTAACTTGCAAGAGGCGCAGAGCCAAATTAATATCGCCGAAAAGACGGTTACTCAGTCTCGAGAGCTATTGCGCATTACGGAAATGCTAGAGAAACAAGGGGCAGGACTTAAGGTAGATGTTTTCCGTGCAGAGGCTAGATTGCAGAGTGATATACAGGGATTACTTTTGGCGAAGAATGAATTCCGAAAGGATTCTCTCGAACTTGCCCTGACGTTAAAGATCGAACCTACCATTGTCCTAACACCCAAAGACACTGAAGTAAGACAGATTACTATAGTGGACCCGGCCCTAACCCCAGACCAGTTAGTGGATATGGCTATAGCGGAACATCCCGAGGTACAAGAGGCATACCTTAGGGTAGAATCTGCCGATGCTGCAAAAAAGGCCGCTTGGTGGGAGGCCTTTGGGCCAGGGGTAGATGTGGGAGGGAGGGTTGGTGGAATAGGACCGACTTTTGGCGACATCACCAGCAGGAGTATCCTAGACGGCTTTGTAGGATGGACCCTTTCGGGTTCTGCTATTGGAAGAGTGAAATCTGCCAAGGCTCAATTACAGGAACACAGGATTAGAGAAAAAATAGTACAGGAGTCGATTAAATCGGATGTCGTTAAGGCATATGAAGAGGTATTGGTGGCACGGGAGCAGATAAGCGCTACTGAAAAGGGATTAATCGCCGCTGAAAAGACGTTAGATATCAGTCAAAACCGCCTGAAACATGGTGAAGGTATTGTACTAGAGATTCTTCAGGCTCAAGAAGCCCTGACAAAGGCCCAAACGGATTATGTAAAGGCCATAGTTAAATACAACAATGCACAATTCCAGTTACTAAACGCCCTTGGTGAATTATCCATGGAGGGATTATTAGATACCACGATATTTAGTCAGGGGTCGAGGTGAGATTTCATTACGTCCCACCGCGTGTACACTGAGAAGCAATGCGTATCCACACAGGTATAGAGTTCCCAGAAGAAAGAGGTGGATTGACTTTTACTGCAAGAGGCTTAAAATTGGCATTATATTATTTTAGACCTACGAAAAATTGCAGAACGAATAGGCGCTGTGCTTTTCAGAAACCTTAGGAGGCCAAAGATGAGGCAAAAGATCCTCTGTGCACTGTTTTTATCCTTCCTGCTATTTGTATATACAGGATTTAGTCAGGTTAGTCTATCGGAGGCCGGAGAAAAGGTCTTTGACCCCGTGTGTGAGATGAAGGTGGACAAGGACGCTGATACAACTATCCAGGCCGAATACGATGGGAAGATATACTATTTCTGCTCTGAGGAATGTATCAAGAAGTTTGAGGCATCTCCAGACAATTATGCCTGCCCATGTCCTCCTGGGAGTAAGGACTGCCCCCACTGCCAGGGTAAGGCAGCCAGATGCCCCTGCAATGTAGAAAAGTACAAAGAGAGGCATGAAGGACACAAACATGAGCGCAAGAGTTAATGCGTAGGGTGAACAAACCCAGTGTACGACCTTAAGGCTTACAATCGCTATATCTTTATCTTCTTATTGATGGTCTGTACCGTCCTTGTCCAGTATACCCTGCTGGCGGGCGGCAAGAAGGTCTTTGACCCTGTATGCGAGAGGAAGGTAGACAAGGACGATGAAAGGACCATCCAGGGAGAGTACGAGGGCAAGATATATTATTTCTGTAGTGTAGAGTGTTTCAACAAATTCAAGGCATTCCCAGACGACTACGCCTGTCCCTGTCCCCCAGGAGGAAGGGATTGCTCCCACTGCCGAGGTGAGACCGCCCGGTGCCCTTGTATAGTGGAACAGCATCCTGAGGAGCATAAGGGCCACAGACACTAGAACGTGGAGTAAAAGATTAAGGGTTCAAGGGATTAACGGTTTGTTTAAAGTACGATGGTTTTTACTCTGTGGGAGTGGCATTCCACGTTTACTGCCACAGGGAGGCTGGCGATGTGGCAGGGGTATTTCTCTACATGGACGGCCAGGGCGGTGGTCCTTCCTCCCCAACCCTGAGGTCCTATACCCAGGTCGTTGACTTTCTCTAGGAGTTCCCTTTCTAGCTCATTGGTGGTTGAATCCTGATGGGACCTTCCTACGGGTCTGAGGAGGGCCTTTTTTGCCAACAAGGTGGACATTTCCAGGGTCCCTCCTATGCCTACCCCAAGGATGATGGGTGGGCAGGCACTGATGGCTCCCCTCCTGGCAGTATCTACCACAAAGTCTATCACACCCTGTTTCCCTTTTGCTGGTATGAGCATGGTGGCTCGGCTCATATTCTCGCACCCGCCACCTTTGGCCATAACCGTGAGCTGTAGATTATCCCCTGGCACAACCTCTGTGTGGATGACAGGAGGGGTATTGTCACCCGTATTCACCCTGGCTAAGGGGTCTCTAACGATGGAGGCCCGCAGGTAGCCCTTCTTGTATCCCTGGGCAACACCCCGGGTTATAGCCTCATAGAGGTCCCCTCCCATTATCTCTAATCCCTGTCCTATCTTTACAAAAATTACTGCAAAGCCTGTATCCTGACAGACAGGATAGGTTCCTTTGCGCCCTATCCTGGCGTTTTCTATTAACTGTGTTAGGATCTCTATGCCTACTGGAGATTCCTCCTTCCTCTGGGCCCCTTCCAGGGCCTCTATCAGGTCTTCGTTAAGATTATAATTGGCCTCTATGCAGAGTCTTTCTACGCACTCTGTAATGGTTTTAGCCTCTATTTGCCGCATAAAACACCTTTGAATTCTTTAAAATAGGAGTTTGTCCTGAGAGCAAGATGGGATTAGAAGATCTAAGTTCTTCCCATAGATATGCCCACTAGAAAGGGGTTGGTGCGGGCCTCTATCCCCAGGGTGGTAGAGGGACCGTGGCCTGGATAGACCTTCATCTCATTCCCTAGTGGAAGGAGTTTATCCCGGATAGATTCAAGCAGCACCTGCTGGGAGCATCCAGGAAAATCAGTGCGACCTATTGAACCAGCAAAGAGGGTGTCTCCTACGAAGACCATGCCATCCATGAGATAGCACACCCCACCCCTGGAGTGGCCTGGTGTGTGCAGTACGCTTAAGATGCCTTTCCCAAGCTGGACAGTATCACCCTCGTCTATAAAACGGTCTACAGAGGGCCTTTCCACCCCTGTACAGCCGAAGAATTCTGCCTGCTCCTGGAGGCTCTCTAAAAGCCCAAGGTCTTCTTTATGTATAGAAAATGGTGCAGAAGTAAGTACCTGGAGTCTCCTGACCGCTCCCACGTGATCGAAGTGCCCGTGGGTTGCTAGAATGTGTCGGAGGGAAAGCCTCTTATTCTCAATCATTTTCATAATTTCTTCAGGATTGTCTCCTGGGTCTATGACCACTGCTTCCTTGGTACTTTCGCAGCCTAAGAGATAACAATTTACAGACAGTGGGCCTACTACGAGACGCTCTACTACCATCCTTTGAATAAACCTCCAGTGTTCTTAATCTGTAGGTGATTATACAAGCGGTGCAGTGTAATTTCAAAGACCCTTTTAAGCAAAAAGATTGCTTTTCAAATCCTTGCCCCATAAAATAAGGCAGGAAAAAACAGTAGTCAGGGCGGCTATAAGGAGTGGAGTGGCCAGAGTTAAGCTCTCGGAGGAGGAGGTGATGAGAAATACCCAGCAAATGGTGGCGCAGCATAAGGTTCTCCTGGAAACGATATGGGGAAGCACTCCTGCTGGGGTTTGTATGTGAGCGCCGTCTCAGCGTAGAGTTTTAACGGGGAAAGGCCTATCTCAAAGAGTTTATTATGTAGAGGGGGCGAATTTATGAAAATAAGCTCTAAGTATCTGGAAGCAAAAGGGGTATATACAAGGCAAGTTTCTTACAAGGCAGGCAGTACAATCTTCCATGAAAAGGACTTGGGTAGGGAGCTGTATTTTGTAGAATCTGGCAAGGTGAAGATAACTAAGATGGGTTTAGACAAAGAGATGGTACAGACCATACTTCTCCCAAATCAATATTTTGGTGAGATGGGACTAGTTACAAGAAGACCCAGGGGTGCTGCGGCCAAGGCCTTGGACGATTGCATGTTAAGCATTCTAGATGAGGAAGGCTTCAGACAAGCGATAAGCACGAGCTCGGAGTTTGCCATGGATGTTATGGTTACACTGGCGCGGAGGCTCGAATCTACCGACGAGGGAGTAAAAAAATCTATAGAGGAGTTGAGGAGCCTAAAAAACTACATAGAAGTTAATAGGGACAAGGCGTTCACGATAATAGACGACCTCATTGCAAGGGTCTCGGCCCTTTCAGAGTTTCTCATGCCATAGGGGCAAATTTTAGAATCTCTGTATACTAAGAGGTGGCCTTACCTTACATGAAAGGGTATTACCCACAGAACCGGGTAATTTCTGTGAGATAATCGGTCTTTTGGGGTTTACCTGCTCCTTACTGTTGTATTACACTACCTACATATATTGTTGTTCTGCTACGAGATTTGTAGGTCTGGACGCCTCCTTTTGTTCCAATTAATGCACGTCTTTATACTGCGGCATAAGTTCTTGTAATTTAGAGGGTTGCAGAAGTCTTTGGGATTACGAGACACCATTTTTGGTATAGAAATTGCGAATTTAGAAGTATAGAGAAGGAGAGGAAGGTCATGGTAAGGAAAGAGATAACACCATGGGATAGAATGTCTG
>JAUQZZ010000143.1 GCA_030586765.1 Candidatus Brocadiales bacterium
TTCCCGTCATCAGAGATTATTTCATAAGATTTGAACAACATAACACGGGACAGGGTATTAGGCCTTATCCTTAACTGGGCTGAACTGGTATCGTAGTCATAGCGTACCGCACAAAGGTCTAGGAAGCGTTCATCCTTTATGTTAGCCCAAAAACCCTGGACAATAGTAAAAGTGGGACCATGAGATGCGGTTGGTACCAGGGACTTCACGAAACGCTCGTAGCGTGGTGATACCGCATTAATATACCCCCCGTAAGAGCGTATTCCAAAGACAGAATAAAGGGAAGACAGTTTTTCACCCCCTCCGTAGAGGTAGGTATAAAACGGGAGTCGCAGCATGCTATTAGGGTTACTAACGCGAAATTTTTCTAACTCCAGTTCTTTTAACTCAATCTTTTTGCCGTCTTCCCCTGTAAATGGGGCCGGCGGGGGGTACGGGGTGCTCCATTGGTAAAAGGGATTGGCCGCCACATGAGAATGTACTTTGGAATACGCAAGCATATCAACTATCATAACAGAAAAAAAGAAGGGGAACAGGTACGTTGGCATAAACTTTTTCTCTCGCACCAGAATAAAGACGGTTACAAGGAATGATGACACCACGATAAACCTCGCAAACCCCAGACTGGCAAGGACCAAGTCCCCCTCCTTGGGCCATGACTCCCTAAGCGCTCCACCCCATGGGTATAGCAATACAAATAGAAAAATGGCGCATAAAGGGAGGCCCATCTTAAGCAAGAACGTTCGAGACCTAACTACTCCAACAGAAATTAACAGCACCGCCAGATAAAGTAGAAACAACATGAACACAGAGACTGAAATCATTACCAGATGAGATAAGAACGTTCTGTTGAATACTATCAAGTGACTCACCACTGTATTGGACCTAAACACCAAAAATGCCCAGAGTGGCACAAGGATAAGGAGGGCTGAAAGCACATAGACAAACAAATCTCGTCGGTAATGATATACTACATACATACCTCCAGCCAAGGCCAAAGAGAGATAAATACAAAGTTGAACCGGCCTAAGCCCAAACTGCAGGTTAGGAATCCAGGTTACCGCCGCATAGAGTAAAAGGGCCATAATCAGGAATACCAAGCCACCAATTGGCCAGTCTTCAATCAAAAAGTTACCGCCGGTCTCTCTTTCTAGATGCCTTGCAGCATATCCCACCAGCATGCAAAAACCCACTGGAAGAAAAATCTGTAAGGAAACGTAATGGTAAAAGGGATGGAGGAGTATACGGAATAGGGTATCAAAAGGCTCTATACCTACCACCAGTGCAAATGCCACTACTACGTACACCACCCAAAAGCCAAATCTTTTCCCCCCATGCAAGGACAAGACCGCCCATAACGCAAGCAAAAGGGGTAAGGTGCCGAAATAATGGAGCATCCAATCCTCGGTCTGGATTCCCTTGAATACAGGTGATATTGCAAAAAGGATTGGGTGGAGGGATTCAAGTTGAACACCGAAAATTTCTGGATAAGAGAGCCGGAGCCCCAGGATAGAAAAATCAATAAAATTTGCAGAAGGAAGCGTGGGTACACGCGACGTGGAATGTATCTCACTCCAGAAAGGCAGCAGACGCACCATACAAATGAGACCAGCAGTTACAAAACTGATGACAAAGACAAAGAATGCGGGGAGCGAGGGCCTACCGTCTGCCTGGGACAGCCACCGGTAGAGAGACAAAATTGCGATTGGAACCATAGCATACAGTCCATACACGGTGCCACTGGAGATAAGGGTCATAACCAATGCAAGGGTCAGATAAACGTAACTCTTGTATACTACACGCTGATGCCACGTCCAGACCAGATAAAGCGCTATGGTGCTGTACAGCAAGAAAGACAAATTGTCATAATTTATGACCGCCCAGATTGTATAGCCACAAAGCTGAAATACAGTGGAAGAGAAGAAGGCCCATTTCTTATCCCCAAGCTCCTGATGGAATAAAAGATATGAAAAAATTCCTACCAGCCACAGTTTGACAAACAAAGAGAATGTTATCGCATAGAAAAAATACCTCTCTGGCACGAGGAAAAGTGGCCAGAGGTCGAGAGCATACACATGACAGGCCACACACATGGAAGCACTTGTCCCGCATGAAATAAAGGGATTCCAGAGCCCTAATTCTCCCTGCAAGAAATCACGTTTGGCTAGGATCCACATTGGAAAGGTGAGATGGAGCATGTCCATGCCCCCAATAAAGATCTGGCCGAACAAAAAGAAATTGGAAAAGAAGAAGGCAGAGAAAAGAAGGTGGCAAGAGAAGATCAAATCCGTACCCCCCTCTTGAAGGTACTGCCCCGCTCGGTCAAATAATTCTCTCATAGACAGCATCCTTTAGCGGGTATTACATCAGGTATGTGACACCTTCAAGAGTTCTGGAGACTTCATCGGCGGTCTCATAACGCCAGCCTCTCATGAGCATTAAGAGTCCTTGATAGGAAGGCCCGTATCCTTGCTTAAGCCCTTCCCCCGTGCTGTAGTCAAACAGAAGCCAAGCCCCCTCATAAAGAACCTGAGGCAATTCTTGTCCAGCAGTAAGTAGTAAAGGGTCCTCAGTACAACTGTCCCCGCCAGCATCAAGAGACCAAACAGCTTCAAGCCTGTCTGGTTCAAAACTCTTGTCCTTAATCTGACGGATCAATTCCAGGAGTGCATATTCCCCCTCTCCGCTTATAGCAAAATCCACATTCCCCTGCCGAAGGATCTCTTCCGGCATTACCGTTGCGTGAATTCCCCCGAATATAACCTTTGCCTCTTTATCAATAGATTTAACCTTTTCTGCTATCTGGTATCCATTCGCCACATTTGCCGTCATTACACTGATACCCACAATGTGAGGCTTTTTACATTGTTTCAGACAATCAGCCAACGTATCTGTATTAAGTTCTACTATCTCCCGGTCCAGTATCTTTACAGAAAGCCCTTTCTCTCTAAGAAAGCCTGCCAGGATACCCACCCCTATTGGCACACTCCTTGGCACAAACCGCTTGAAGCGGCCAAGCTGTATGTTACGCGGGGAGACTAAAAGCAAGTCATACATTTCTCACTTCCCTCCTGTTTGTACAAAGCCCCAGCACCAAACCCTCAAGGAAAATGGCCAACCACATTCTATCCCGGTTCACTTCTTACCATAAATCTTTTTCCAGAAAAATAGAGGGCCACCCCTGTTGAAAGAAATATAAATAACCCAATAGAGGAGAGATACACCCCGTAGTAAAAAAACCTGGGTTGAAAACGGAAGGCAACCTTGCTCTCCCCGGCCGGTACCGCTGTTGCCATGAAGTTATAATCAGCGGGGAAAACGGGCTGCTCTTTCCCACTCACATATGCCTTCCAGCCTTCGCGGCAGGAGAGTCCACCCTCCAAGAGCCCACGTACGGCAGGAATTAACCTCGGGAAGTTGAGGTGGAGTATATCGCACTGGCCAATTGAATCCAACTCATTAAACAATGTCATGTCTTGGGAGGCATTGTACAATTTTTCAAAAATTCTTGGAATATCCTTCCGTCCCCACCGTAGGCTTTCTGGAGTTACTAAACTGCCCCGGGTTCAAACAGACCCTTAGCCCCTTTAAAAAGAACCTCAGGCAATTCCTATCCGTCAGTAAATAATAAAAGGTCCTCAATAAAACTGTACCAGCCAGCATCAACAGACTAAACACTACCCCTGGCGACAAAAGCTCCCTCCAGGATACTCCGAACCACTTGCCACTGGCGCCCTCTCCAGGATTAAAAAGTTTTTTCAATTTGTTAAAGTTTAGATAGAACAACAAATTTGCGAGGAAGATGCTTCCCTCAAGTTCTTCTTCTGAACACCCTTCGGGAACAAATGGGAGAGGGTATTTCTTTCTAATGCTAGCCGTAGCAGCGCGGTCGGCGCTAAAGTTTGCCCATTGGGGTGCTATCTTGAGTTGTTCCTTAACAGTTTTAAAGAGTTGTGTGCCAGGATAAGGAACGACGTTATTAAACCTTGCCCTGTCTATCCCGTTCTCCACGGCAAGCGAGAGGGCGGCAAGTCTGTCCTCAAAGGTTTCGGTGGGAAACCCGAAGATAAATGTGGCATCTGCTTCAAAACCTAACTCCTTGGCCAACCTTATTGCATCTATATTCTCTTGAACGGTTTCCTTCTTGTTGATTAGCTTCATTAAATCCTCTGAGGCAGTTTCAACCCCAAACATCAAACTCGTAAAGTTGGCCGCCCTCATAGCAACCATGAGCTCTTTATCAATGCTGTCCCCACGTGTCTGCACTCCGAAGGAGGCCCTTCTATGGAAACCTCTTTCCTGTATCAACGTGCACAACTCCAACACCCTTTCCCTGTTTCCTGTGAAGTAGTCATCGAAGAAGGCAACGCTCGGCCGTTTCATTTCGTTAATTAAATAACCAAGCTCTTCTATAACCCTTTCAGATGAAACGTACCTGTACACCCTCTTTGTAATCGCCCTCTGACTGCAAAAGATACAATCAAAGGGGCATCCCCTTGAGGTTAAGATAAAACCAAGATCGTAGTGCTCAGGATTAAACATATCATAAGGGAACATCGGGAGCGCATTTACGTCCATCATCTTTGTTGAAGGCTTTGTATAAACCACTTGCCCATCTTCCAAAAAACCGACATTTTCAAGCCTGTCCGGTTCCAAACTATTGTCCTTAATCTGACGGATCAATTCCAGGAGTGCATATTCCCCCTCTCCGCTTA
>JAUQZZ010000144.1 GCA_030586765.1 Candidatus Brocadiales bacterium
GGTCTATGCCCTGCCACCCTGCGACTTCTTTTAGTTTCCTCCGGACAGCCTCAGACCCCTTACTAAATTCATTAAATATAGCAAAGGGAAGCCCCTGATAAAGTCTTTTAACCTTTTCGTCTTTACCACTTATAAGGATGTCCCTTATCTCACCCTGTATCCGCCTTAATTCGTTTATAAGGGGGTTAACAGACTTCTTCCCTATCTGCCTGAGGGAGTCCTTTACGGCCGAGGTAAAGGCCGTGTCCTCCTCTACCTGGGAGGAGCCTTCTCGCTTTACAGTACTCCCAAGACTGGCAATTAAAGTGGGTACGGCCTCCTTCGGATAGTCTGCTAGGGCATGGACAGCAGTGATGCGGACGGCTAGGTTCTCGCTGGCAAGTTCTCTTTTAAGGTTGGTAATAGTATTTAGCCTGAGCTCTTTATTGCGGCTGCGGAAGGTCAAAACAGCGCCTACAACAGCACCAATAAAGGCAAGAAAGGCAGCAATGGCTGGGGCGAGTCGTTCTACCTTACCCCATCCTGAGAGCTTATGCCTCAGCTCTTTAACCTCAAGGTCAAGCTTCTGCTGGTCAAGTGAGGGTTCTTCAGCCCTCAAGGTACTAGGGGAGAGCGGCCCAAAAGCAGGAAGGAAAAGGGTAAATGTTAACAGGGCTGGTATGGCAAGCAGGAGGAATCTTAATGGGGACATGGAATCTGGCATGACTCGCATGCTACAACTCCCCTGTGTGCCGCAGGGCTTAAGCCCTGCGGCACCACCTCCTAGTTATTCCTGTGGCTTACCCGCCTCAGGCGGGTGGGCAGTCGTGGAAGTTGAACCCGAAAGGAGCTTATTGAGCCTCCTGGTCAGGCGGGACTTCTTCCTGGCAGCAGTTCTCCAGTGGATTATACCCTTTGAGGCCGTCTTATCCAGGGTCTCAGCGACAAGGCGCATCTGCTCTTTGGTAGTGGCAGTTTCAGGGCTACCCGATTCCAGGGTGGTCAGGAGCTTCTTCACCCTTGTCTTCAAGACTGACTTGGCACTGCGATTCCTGAGCCTGCGTCTTGCGCCCTTCCTCAGTTCTTTATAGGCCGACGGTGTATGGGGCATCTATCCTCCTCTAGATTCTCCGCCTAAGGCGGATTCCTACAAGTTTATCAATCAAAGCAGTCTATTAAACTTCCTACCACCTGTCAATAGATAAAGTCCGACCTTCAGACATAAGTTCAGACACTATTATAAGCAGTTTTCCAAAGTATCACCTCCCGAGTCCCCCTCCCCTGGCCTTCCGTCGCTCCGTAGGAGCTAAGGAGGCCTTGGTGGGAGGGGTAGGGGAGGGGGATTCACCCTCTCCCTCCCTGAACCATACTAGGTTCAGGGCCTACCCTCCCCCATCGAGGGGGAGGAATTTCGAATAATGTAGGGTGCGTCTAGACGCACCCTACATGCTATTGTCACCCTGAGTCCGCCTCTGGCGGACGAAGGGTCTCTTAGATTCTTCGCTTCGCTCAGAATGACAGGAAGGGAGCTTTTACACCCATGTCTGAATCCGCCTTAGGCGGACTTAGATAAAGTGAGTGGCCCTTGCAAAGGGCTTGCAGCCCACGTTTACATCCTTGCATTTATACACCATGGATGCTATAGTGTTTTGTGAACCTTTAAACTAAGTCAAGCCATGAACATCCTGATATATCCTGCGCCTCAACTAAGGCAGAAGGCAAAAGCAGTAAAGGAAATAAAGGAGTCCTTTTACGAAAGGACCCAGGAGATGCTGAATCTCATGTACGAGGCCAAGGGTATAGGCCTTGCCGCCAACCAGGTGGGATGGATGGAGCGCGTCCTGGTCAAGGATGAGACCGGTGAAAGGACAGGCGAGAGGGTGTTCATAAACCCAGTCATCCTCCACCAGGAAGGAGAAACCCTGGAGGAAGAGGGCTGTCTTAGTCTCCCTGGGGTCTTCGGCAAGGTGATAAGGTCTGAGAAGGTGGTAGTAGCGGCCTATACCCTGAATGGGGAGAGGCTCGAGATAAAGGCAGAAGACCTCTCAGCCAGGGTGTGGCAGCACGAAATAGACCACCTTAACGGCACCCTAATAATTGACAAGATGACCCCTGCCAGCCGCCTGGCCAACTCAAAGAGGCTAAAGGAACTAGAACAGGCCTTTAGAGAAGAGACCTCCAGGGTCCGAACCCGTTAGTCCGTCCCACCCTCTAAGACTGCGTAGGCGGACGGGCCTACCTGCCCTTCCCTCGCCTGTAGGGGCATCCGCCTGAGGCGGACAACGTGCCCCTACTATGGAGGGCCTACCCTGTACCAACAAGGTTCAGGGAGGGGGAAACCAATGGCCCGTCAAAAATAAAGATTAAAGCACTCATCAACCTTTTGCAGAGGTCTCAATCCTATGAACATAATCTTCATGGGAACCCCCACCTTTGCGGTGCCCAGCCTGCGAACCCTTGCAGGCTCTCATCATAATATCCTGGCAGTAGTCGCCCAGCCTGATAGACCTAAGGGACGCCATCTGCATCACCCACTACCACCCCCTGTTAAGGAGCTCGCCCAGGAGCTGGGTCTAAGGGTCATCCAGACCCCGAATGTAAACCACCCTGATATAGTACGAGAGCTCAGGGTCCTTGCCCCTGATATTATAGTAGTAGTAGCCTTTGGACAAAGACTCTCCAAAGAGTTCCTGGACATCCCCGGGCTGGCCTGCATTAACCTCCATGCCTCCCTTCTTCCCAAATACCGTGGGGCGGCCCCTATCAACTGGGCCATCATAAAGGGAGAGGAAGTGACCGGGGTCACAGCCTTAAAGGTAATAGAAAAGATGGACGCAGGGGATATAATCGCCCAGGAATCTGTAGAGGTGATGCCTGAAGAAACGGCAGGAGAGCTAGAGGATAGGCTCTCGAAGCTGGCCCCTGGACTACTTATGAGGGTACTGGAGGCATACGAACTTTCTAGCGTCCATTACCAGCCCCAGAGGGAGGAGTTGGTCACCCTGGCCCCCAAGCTAGAGAAACACCACGGCATCATCAACTGGGCACAGGAGGCAAAGCGGGTGCATGACTTCATCCGTGGCATGAACCCCAGGCCAGGCGCCTACTCCTTCCTGGCCTCCTCAGCTCCTTCGGAGCGATGGATGGCCCTGGCCTCTGAGGATTCCCACACTAAAAAGAGGTTTACAATCCTCCGAACCCAATTAAGACCAAGCAATCATAAAAAGACAGAAAGGCCAGGCACCATCCTCACCGTCTCCCAGGAGGGGATAGAGGTAGCAACCCAGGAGGGGTCAATATGGATTACCCTTCTCCAGCCCGAAGGTGGTAGGATAATGACCGCTGCCGAATATCTGAGGGGGCATAAACTCCACCCTGGGGGGTGTTTTGTATCAGAAGCCTAGGAATCTCTATTGACTTTCTATTCCCCTAGGCTAAAATGAGGCATCTCTAAGGGACAAGGTGTAGCGTGGGAGTCATGCTGATTTTTGTGGCGGACTCGTCTCTCTCCCGCCTTAGGTGGGAAGCCTCTATGCTATGGCACGTTACACAGGACAAACTCTTTAACAATCTCTCATGACACTAGGCGAGGTAATAGATAGTAAGGTTGTATCCCTGAGCAACCTGATTAACAGGCTGAAGGGGAATAAATGTCCGCCCTCGGGTCTACTCATCATGTTTCCCCACTGTATCCAGTGGTCAAAATGCCCCCAGAAGATTACCCTGGACCTCAATAACTGCAAGCGGTGTGGCAAGTGTAAGGTAAAGGACCTAATCGAGCTTTCAGAGAAGTACGGGGTACAACTCGCCGTGGCCACAGGCGGCAGGGCCGCCCTGGAGAGGGTGAAGTCAGAAGAGGTACGCGGGGTGGTAGCCATCGCCTGCGAGAAGGAATTACGCATCGGCCTCACGGCCGCCTTCCCAAAGGCCATCCTGTCCGTCCCTAATCTAAGACCCCATGGCTACTGCAAGGACACCGACGTGGTCATAGCCGATGTAGAACAGTACGTGCGCCAGTTCCTAGAGGAGCCATCTCCGTCACAGTCTTCCCAGTAAAGTCGTATCGCTACCCATTAATGAGGTAAATTAAATGCGCAACATAATAATACTTGTCCTTGTGGCCCTTTCCCTAACCCTTTCAGCTACCTCTTTTGCCCAGGAAAAGGCACCACCTCCTCTACCCTTTCCTGCTGATATAGTGGCACCTCCTCCAGCAGGCCCTGCGGAGGCGAGTGAACTCCAGAAAAGACACAAGCAGGAGATGGAAGAGTTGCGGGCCAAACACAAGGCAGAAATGGAGGAGCTTAGGGCCAAACATCGTAAAGAGATGGAGTCCATCCAGGGCGAGCGTCGTGGACAGCGAAAGGCCGAGCGGGAGCAAGTGCGCAAAGACCTGAAAGAAGACCTGGAAAAGCTACGCCAACTATTAAAGGAAAATATTAAGGACCTGCATCAAGAGTATCGAGAAAAGCTTACCCAGGCAATAGAAAAAATAACCAAACAACTGGAGCAGATGCAAGATTAAATGATTTGGGCCAACCACCTCTTCTGTAGCTGCGGAGGCTCCACAAAGGTATTTTCTAGTGTCGGGATTATAATCCCCCCCTCCAAACATTTTATCCCTTGTATATTGTAGCGGGTAGTGCATGGA
>JAUQZZ010000017.1 GCA_030586765.1 Candidatus Brocadiales bacterium
GGCATGTGCCTTGCAAATCTAAGGCTTCAGGGCTGTAAAGCCACTGTAGACCCTGAAGAGGACATCCTTCAGGTTACTTCCATAGTCCACTCCAGCAAGAAAAATGCTGTGTTGGCCGTGGGCGGTGGTTCACCAAAGAATTTCTACATGCAGACCCAGCCTATGCTGGACATGCTCTTCCGTAAGGGGAGTAGAGGTCATGACTATTTTATACAGATAACCACCGATTCCCCACAGTGGGGAGGTCTCTCTGGGGCAACCCCGCAAGAGGCCGTTTCATGGGGAAAGATGCGTGAGGAAGAGACAGAGAACCACGTGGTAGTCTACTGCGACGCCACTATAGCCGTGCCTATCCTTGCTGCTTATGCCCTGGCAAAGGGAGAAAAGAGGCCACTGAAGAGGCTCTACGAAAGACTGCCTGAGTTAGTGGAAGCCCTTAAAAGGGACTCCCAATCTCCCTAGAGTCTCCACTGAGCTATGTCCCAACTGGAATTCGTCCCTTATAATTTTGGGGCCTTACCAGAAGAGTCTTCCTCCCTGGAAAAAAGTAGGGTGGTTATACTACCTGTGCCCTACGACTCTACCTCCAGCTATAAAGCAGGGGCAAGAGATGGACCAAGAGCCATCATCAATGCCTCCAGGAACATGGAGCTCTTTGATGAAGAACTCCTGGAGGATATCTCTCTAGTGGGCATACATACCCTGCCAGAGCTTATGCCCGACTGCCATGGTCCAGAAAGGACGATACAAAAGGTCTACCAGGCTACTAGGGAAATGCTGGAACAGGGCAAGATACTGGTAACCCTTGGGGGAGAACACAGTATAAGTCTGGGCTCTATCCGTGCCTATAAAGAAAGATACCCTGGTCTATCTGTCCTTCAGATAGATGCCCATCTGGACCTAAGAGGCTCCTACGCTGGGACGCCATATAACCATGCCTGTGTCATGAGACGTGTCTCCGAACTCTGTCCACTAACACAGGTGGGCATTAGGAGCTTTTCCGAGGAAGAATATGACTTTGTAAAAGAGAAGGGGCTTGAGCCCTTTTATCAGAGTCTCATCAATAATTGGGGAGATTGGCCAGAAGAGGTAATAGAAAGGCTCTCAAGAGAGGTGTACGTTACCATTGACCTGGATGGACTGGACCCCTCTATTATGCCTTCTGTAGGTACTCCTGAACCCGGTGGACTGGGCTGGCATGAGACCCTCAGACTCCTCAAGCGGGTAGCGGAAAAAAGAAAGGTAGTAGGCTTCGATGTTATGGAGCTCTGTCCAGACCCTACCAATGTGGCCCCTGATTTTCTTGCCGCCAGGCTTATTTATAAACTCATTGGTTATTCTTTCCGCAAATAAAGGGAGACCTCTGCAAAGTCCCAAAAGGGATAGGCGGCCCTTTCCAGGGCCGCATTAAACGGGGCTAGAAAGCCCCGCCTATCCTGGTGGAACGACTTTTTTCAGAGGTAATAAAGGATTATGGAAGAGATATTGGGAGGTATTGTAGCGCCGAAGGGTTTTTTAGCTGGGGCCGTCCAGTGTGGGCTGAAAAAGGAAGGCTATGACCTGGGCGTAGTCTTTTCTCAAGGGCTGGCCCAGGGGACTGGCCTTTTCACTACCAACGAGATAGTTGCCGCCCCTGTAAAACTCTGCCGTAAAACTATAGAGAAAGGCCCCCTGCGCGCCCTAGTGGTTAACAGCGGTAACGCCAACGCCTGCACAGGTGAGCAGGGTGATAGGGATGCCAGGTCCATGGCAGAGGCTGCTGCCCGGGCCCTGGGCATATCTCCCCAAGAGGTGCTGGTTGCCTCTACGGGCATCATCGGTGAATATATGCCCATGGAGAAGGTTGTCCCTGGGATAATGAAGGCCAGTCAAGAACTAGGCAGAGAGGTCACCCATAGTCATGCCTTTGCCCACGCCATTATGACCACGGATACCTTTCCTAAAGAGATCGCTGTCGAGATAAAAATAAGAGAACGGGTGGTCACCCTGGGGGGAGTGGCAAAAGGGGCAGGTATGATAGCCCCAAGGCTGGCAACCATGCTGTGTTTTATCACCACGGACGCTCCAATCTCTAAGAAGGCCCTTGACGCATGCCTACAAAAATCCGCAGACCAGAGTTTTAACTGTATCAGCGTAGATGGACATATGAGCACCAATGATACGGTTATCCTCCTCGCCAATGGTGAGGTGGGTGGGCCACCCCTAACCCATAAAGAACTGCCGGCCTTTCAGGAGGCCCTGGACCACGTAACGCGCTTCCTGGCCAAGGCAATAGTAAGAGACGGCGAAGGGGCTACAAAGTTTGTAAGGATAGAGGTTAGCGGTGCCAGGAAGGCAGAGGCCGCAAGGCATGTAGCCAGCGCTATTGCCAATTCTCCCCTGGTAAAGACAGCCATAAATGGCGAAGACCCCAACTGGGGGAGGATAGTCTCCGCAGCAGGGGCAGCAGGCATTCCCCTTGACGAAAAGAGGCTCAAACTATATATTGGTCATGTATTAGTCTTCGAGGGGGGTACTGCTTCTAGTTTCCCAATGGAAGAACTCCTGAAGGAAATGAAGAAAGAGGAGATAGATATACGCCTCCATCTGGGCCTCGGCACCCAGAGGGCCGAGTTCTGGACCTGCGACCTCTCTCAGGAATATGTCACTGTTAATGCCAGGTACCATACCTGATAACCCCAGAAGGGCAGAGCCTAAAGGAATGAAGCCATGAAAAACTTCCGCAAGTTAGCCCTGATATTACTTCTCCTCACCCTGCTATCTCTCCTGGAGCTACCCAGCGCCAAGGCCCAGGAGCTGAAGCTGGATGTGAAGGAGCACATCCTGAAGAATGGACTGAAGCTCCTCATGCTGGAGAAGCATCGAACGCCAGTAATCTCCCTGAGGGTGGTGTATAAAGTGGGCTCTGTAAATGAGAGGCCCGGCATTACTGGTGTCTCTCACCTCTTCGAGCACATGATGTTTAAGGGCACCAAGCTCTTTGGAACAAAGGACTGGGAGGTGGAAGAACCCCTCCTTGGGAGAGAGGACGAGCTAGTGGAAGCTATTAATAAGGAAAAGGCCCTGGCAGAGGGGGCCAACCCAGAGAGGCTCAAGGCCCTAGAAACTGAACTAGAAGAGGTGAGAAAGAAATTAAAGGATGCTACAGTTAAGGATGAGTTCTGGTCCATCTATTTGAGGAATGGGGCCACGGGCCTTAACGCCTCCACAGGGGAGGACTCCACCTTCTACTACTGCAACCTCCCTGCAAATAAGCTGGACCTCTGGGCCTTTATAGAGTCGGATAGGATGCAGAATATGGTACTCAGGGAGTTCTACCAGGAGCGGGACGTGGTCACGGAAGAGAGACGGCTCCGCACCGAGACCAGCCCTTTTGGACTCCTCTTTGAGCAGCTCAAGGCCACAGCCTACTCTGCCCACCCCTACGGCTGGCCGGTTATTGGTTGGATGTCAGACATACAGGGGCTTACCAAGGAGGAAACCAGGGAGTACTTCACCCGCTATTACGCCCCTAACAATGCCGTAATCGTTGCCGTGGGAGACTTTGATTCCGATTATATGATAAAGCTGGTGGAAAAATACTTTAGTGAAATCCCTGCCCAGCCTCCCTTACCCATTGTAGAGACCGTAGAACCTGAGCAAAGGGGTGAAAGGAGGGTGTATGTAGAATATGAGGCCAATCCCAATCTGGCCATTGCCTATCACAAGCCAGAGATTACTCACACGGACCAATACGCCTTAGAGGTCGTAGAGTCGCTCCTTTCCGGGGGTAGAACGGCCCGCTTATACAAGAGTCTGATAGAGGAGAAGCGAATTGCGGTAATGGCTAGGGTTTATTCCGGGGGGTCAAGGTATCCTGACCTGTTCCTTATCTTTGTGACGCCTCGCTATCCTCATACGGCCGAAGAGGTGGAAGCGGCTATCTATGAAGAACTGGAAAGGCTCAAGAAGGAGCCACCAACAGAATGGGAGCTACAAAAGATAAAGAATCAACTTGAGGCCGATTTCATCCGCAGTCTAGAGTCTACTGCTGGTCTTGCGGATGAGATTGGCGACTACGAGGCAATAGCCAGTTGGCGCTATATAAACACTGCACTGGACAAGATAAAAGCTGTCACCGCTGAAGACATTATGAGAGTGGCCAAGAAATACTTTACTAGAACCAACCGCACTGTGGCTATACTTGTGAAAAAGGAAGGGGCTGAGTGATGATGAAAAAGGGAACCTGGCAGGTCATAGTAATAGCCTTAATTCTTTCTCTGGCTCCTCACCTTTATGCCCAGCATGGACTACCCACAGAAGAGGCTGCCCCTACAAAACCCCAGTCCAAGGGGGCCGAAATAGTCTCTCAACTCAAGTTCAAGCCCCTGGTCTTTATGCCCCCCAAGCCAGAACGGAGGGTCCTCTCCAATGGGATGGTCCTTTACCTCTTAGAAGACCATGACCTACCCCTGATAAACATCACCGCCAAGCTAAAAACAGGCGCCATCTATGAACCTCCTGAAAAGGCAGGTCTGGCCTCTCTGACAGGTCACGTCATGCGCTCAGGAGGTACAATCTCCCGAACTGCGGAGGAAATAAACCGAGAACTGGAGTATATAGCCGCCTCAGTAGAGACAGGAATTGACAGAGAGTCGGGTGTTGCGGGTCTTTCGGTGTTAAAAAAGGATTTGGATAAGGCCTTGGAGATCTTTGCCGACGTCCTCATGAATCCCGCCTTCCCAGAGGATAAGATAAAAAAGAGGAAAGAGGAGGTTCTTGAGGCTATAAGGAGGGAAAACGACCAGCCAGGACAGATAGTCTTCAGGGAGTTCCGCCGCCTCCTCTACGAACCTCACCCTTATGGAAGAAAAGTGGAGGGCTACGTAAACACCCTGGCAAATATAACCAGGGAAGATATGGCAGCCTTCCACGAGAGATACTTCCACCCTAACAATATAATCCTGGGTGTCTCGGGGGATTTTGATGCATTGGATATAGTTGAGAAACTGGAAAAGGTCTTCAGCTCCTGGCCCAAGGAGGAGATAAACTTTCCTACAGTGCCCAAGGTGAAGGATGACTTCAGGAGGTCAGTAAATTACATTTATAAAGATATTGAACAGTCCAATGTCATCCTGGGCCATCTGGGGATCGAGAGGACAAACCCTGACTACTTTCCCGTTACGATAATGAATTTTATCCTGGGAGGTGGGAGCTTTGCTGCCAGGATTCCTGGAAAGGTGCGTACAGAGGAGGGCCTCGCTTATAGCGTCTACAGTGCCTTTCACACCCCACGGGACCTGGGGTTCTTCTTCGTCAACTGCCAGACAAAATCTGAATCCACCGCCAGGGCCATATCCATTACCCTGGAGGAGGTCAGCAAGATCAAGGAAAAGTCCGTGGAGGATGAAGAACTAGCTGGAGCCAAAGATACCTTTACCAATCAGTTCGTATTTCTCTTTACTTCCAGCGCCGCCATAGTTAGCCACATGGTAGATATCGAATACCAAGGTCTACCCCTAGACTATCTCGACACCTACGTGGAAAAGGTCCAGGCTGTGACCAAAGAGGACATACAGAGAGTGGCCCAGAAGTACCTTCATCCAGATAAAGTTACACTTCTGGTGATAGGAAACCAGTCACGCTTTGATCGTCCTCTCAGCGATTTTGGACAGGTTAGTACCATCGAGCTGCAGAAAATAGATTAAAAACCACTTCCAGGGGCAGTTGTGAGGCAATCCACCTCAGCTATTACTGTGACTCACTTTAAAGGCTACGGCTGGTTCGGCCTTGGCCTGATTTTCTTTGCCGAAACTGCCCTGGTCTTCCAGAGGGAATACCCCCTCGCTAAGCTTATCAGTGTGTGGACTACGCCCCTCTGCTGGTGGGGTTATATTCTCTTCTTAGATGCCCTTATCTTCAGATTAAAAGGTAGCTCCCTAATAGCCTCTAGAAGGAGGGAATTCTATCTCCAATTACCTTTGTCAATTATCTGCTGGTTGATCTTCGAGCTCTACAATCTCCACCTGGAAAACTGGGAGTATCATGGCCTTCCTGAAAATCCTTTGATTCTTTGCATTGGTCTGGGCTCAGCCTTTGCCACCATCATGCCCGGAATGTTCCAGACTGCCGAGCTCCTTGAGACCTTGAGGATATTTAAAGGCTTCCAGATTGCCAAACTCAAAGTAACTAACAGGATAATCTACGGAGGCGTAGTGCTAGGCTTCATCTTCGTCATGACCCCCCTCTTGGTAAGCCAGTACTACGCCAGATTTCTCTTTGCCTTGGTGTGGACAGGCTTTGTAATGCTCCTTGACCCTATAGTGTATTCTAGCGGTGGAGGGTCTCTCCTCAGGGATTTAGAGGAAGGAACCCTAGAAAGGATACTATGCCTCTTTGTGGCTGGTTATATATGCGGATTCTTGTGGGAATTTTGGAACTACTGGGCGGCTGCCAAGTGGGTTTACACCGCCCCCTTTACCCCCAATATAAGGGTTTTTGAGATGCCCCTAGCGGGGTTCCTAGGCTTTGGGCCTTTTGCCTGGGAGTATTTTGCCATGTATAATTTTGCCAGACTCTTCGGCAAAAAGGGGCCTGCAACCCAATAAATAACCTTTTATAGCCCTTACTCAAAGGCAAGCCTCTTGTTTTGAAAGGAGGAAAAAAGAATGTCCCTGCCAGGAGATAAATGCAAGGTTTCTAAGACATATTCCCTAAAACAGGGAGATGTCCTCTTTCAGGAAGGCACACCCGCCTCTGAGATGTTCTTTATAGAGAGCGGCAAATTGAAAATAACCAAGAGGGTATTGAACCGAAGTATAAAGTTAGGGGAGTTGGAGGAAGGGGAATTTGTGGGAGAGCTGGCAGTGTTAGGAGGGGGCCTCCGCAGCGCTACGGCCCAGGCCTATACAGACTGCAAGGTAAGTACCCTGGATAGAAGTGCCTGTCAGCAGTGCTTTAACTCCCTCCCACCATGTATGCATACCTTGACGGAGAGATTGGCCCAGAGGCTACAGCAGACGGACGAACTGGTGGTAAAAGTTGCCAGGATCCTTGAGATAGTGAAGGGCTTGGCCGAGAAGATGGAACTCCTTGAATCTTCCATACTTGAAGATACACCTACTAACATCTGATAAATGCCCTTAAGAAGCCTGTTCTTTTTGACTATTTTTCTATCCCTGTACTTTTTCAATACAAAGGTTTCGCAGAGCGAGAATTGTAGCGTTGGGTCTCCGCACCCAACGTCCAATGGACGTACGATTCAGAGATCGGACGCTACATCCTTCCCCAAATGGACCTGTATCCTTTACCTGGCAGGGGATAACTTTCTTGATTGGTTCACCCTCCAGAATCTAGAGGAACTGCGGCAGGCAGGTTCTAGTCCCGATGTCAGGGTAGTCGTTTTTGCGGATAGAACGGATAATAAGGGCTACTTATACGAGGTCAGAAAGGATTACCTCGTAGAACTACCCCCTGAGGCGATAGAACCCTCCTGGAAGGGGAAGGAACCGAATACCGGGGACCCAGATACATTAGCTACCTTTGCCTCCTGGGCCATTGAAAACCTACCCGCACAGAACTATCTCTTGCTTCTAGGAGGCTACGGGGAGGGGTGGATGGGTCTATTACATGACTTTAACGATGGCCAGGGCAAGGTAGACATCCTCACCCTGGATGAACTGGAAGGGGCCCTGGCCCAGACAATCAAGAGTATTAAAAAGACCAATGGTAAGGATAGAATAGACATCTTAGGCCTTGATGCCTGCTATATGGCTATGGTGGAGGTCTTGTATCAAATAGGAGACTACGCTCGATACGTCATCACCTCTGAAAATGAAGAGGCCCTGGACGGCTGGCCTTATGATAAGGTTATAAGGGCTTTCATAGAGGGGCCTTCCCTGTCCCCTTCTTACATAGCCTCTCAGGTGGTAGATTATTATATTGATTCGGCCCAATGGGTACCCACCAAGCTTAGCAATGTCTTGACGGCGTCAGTAATCCATGCAGAGGTCTTTAGAGAGATAACCCCACTCCTCGATGAGCTATCCCTTCTGTTAAAAGATACTACCCCGCGCCACATGAAGGAGATGCTAGAGGTGGATAGGCTAGCCAAGACCTTTACAGTAAGTGCTCACATAGCAGGTCGCTATGTCCCTTATAGCATGCACTACGATTTGGGAGGGTTTCTGCTGGCCTTAAGGACAAGGTTTCGTGACGAACCCTCCCTCGATGGCAAGGCAAAGAAGGTGGCGGATGCCCTCTCGCAGGCCATAGTAAAAGAAAGGCATCAGGAATTAAAGGATCAGGTAGTCTCTCTAGGAGGGCTCACTATCTTCGGCATGGGTGCTGAACTGGAGGGGTACAAGAGGCTAGCCTTTTCCCAGAGGAGCCATTGGGACGATTTTGTGGAGATGAAGATGAAATCCCTGGAAGAGGCCCTTAAGGGGGGTAGGTAGGGTATCCAAAGCTTAAAATTTATGCTTGACATTCATTATATCATTTGTTAAAAGTTCTCTAACTTGGGGGCTCACTTTAAGTTAGTTCAGGAAAAGGGTTGATGCATCGATCCTACCAATCCTTCTGGCCAGGAAATCTTCTTAATATACCCGCCATTCAGAAAACTCCACCGTGGTTAATAATCGTAATTGTGGTTTTTGCGGTGGGGTGCGCGTTCGGCATCTGGCAAGCCGCAGAAATCGCCCGTCTAAAGCCTAAAGGAGCCGATATACGTCCCCTATGGTATTTGAACGTAATAGGCGCATCTACCACCATCACGGTCTCCATCCTTGCCATGGTCTTTGTACTCAAAGAGATAAGGGATAAGATGAAGATGCTAGAGACTTGGAACGAGGAACTGGAGGATAAAGTAGAGGCGAGCGTAGAGGCCCTCCTTCAATCGGAAGAGAAACTCAAGCGTAGCAGGCTCATTACTATATACTCTCTAGCAGCGGCCTGCGAGGCCAGGGATACTGATACTGGAGACCACATCCACCGCATAAGATTCTACTGCGAGGCCCTGGCCAGGAAAATGGGACTATCTGAGGATCTCGTCCAAGAGTTATCCCATTTCAGCACCCTCCACGATATAGGAAAGGTCCATATCCCTGACAGAATCCTGTTAAAGCCAGGCAAACTGACTGATGAAGAGTGGGAGATTATGAAGACACATACCGTAAAGGGAGAGAGAATCTTGGCCGGGGGAGAGGAGTTTAGGACAGGTATGCAGATAGCCCGCTGGCACCATGAGAATTGGGATGGCAGTGGCTATCCCGATGGTCTCAAGGGGGAATATATTCCCATATCTGCCCGGATTGTGAAGCTTGCAGATGTCCTGGACGCCCTTCTCATGTCAAGGTGCTATAGGCCCATTCCCTTCACTCTTGAGCAAGCCGCTGAGACTGTAGTCGCAATGAAAGGAAAGGAATTGGACCCGGATGTAGTCGAGGCATTCGAGCACCTCTTCCAGCAAAATGCCTTTAAAAAGATAAGGGAGGACCTACCTCTCCTGCTCAAGGGAATACCCCTCGCCGATATCCTGTCTCCTGATGAGGGCTGAAGGAATCTATTGTCTGAGAGTCGCTCCTAAGACCCTGGTAGGCCTATCTAGTTTTCCCTTCAACGAAGTAGAACTTCGTTGTCTACCATTTGCCTTCAAATAACTTCGTTGTCTACCCTGGTTTTCAAGAGGTAGTCTATCGTTAATCTCCAAATGTTTCTGGTAGACAACGACCTTTACGGTCGTTGATTATTGCTGCCTGAGGGTGGCTCCCAATATACTAGTAAGCCTATCTAGTATAAGTTGCTGCGATTGGTCTGCTTCCTCTTTCCTCAAGGTCCTGTCATGGGCGCGGAAATGGAGCCTGAAGGCTACCCCCTTCTTGCCTGGGGGTATCTGCTTCCCCAGGTAGAGGTCAAAGAATTCTACCGCCTCCAGAAACTCCACACCCGAGTCTTCTACGCATCTGCGGATTTCCTCCCAGCTCAACTGCTCATCCACCACTATGGCCATATCCCTAACAATAGGCGGGAAAAGGGGAGGTCTTTTAAAGATAGCGGTAAGGTCCGCCTTTTTCACTACTAGGTCAAAATCTATCTCTGCCATACAGGGAGTGTAGTGTAGGTCGTACCGCCTCGCCACCTCAGCCCCCACCTCTCCCAGTACCCCAAGGACCTCCCCGTCTAGCACTGCCCTGCTAGACCTCTCCGAAGTAAAAAACCCCAAGGGACACCTCTCCCACCTGGGCCTCTCTTTTATACCCAGAGCAAAGAGTATACCTTCTATAATACCCTTCAAGGTATAAAACCCTTCCTCTGCACTGGCACCCTCTTTCTCCCAGAGGAGGCCTAGACATGTCCTCTCCTCTGGCAACTTATGGGCATCCGAAGGCAGATATACCCTGGATAGCTCAAAGACCTTCACCCTGGGGACACCGTGGTCCTGATTATACTTCTTTGTCCTAAGGAGATTACCCAGGAGGGTCTGCCTCAGGTGGTCTTCCCCTGCCCTAATAGGGTTTCTTATGGTAAGGGGCTCTGAAGTAGAAAAGAGGCCAGACCCGCTAGCCAGGGCCTCCTCTACGATGCTATAGGTTATTGTCTCATAAAATCCCCAGCCCACCAGCAATTCTCTTACCTTTTCCTCTAAGAGCTCAGACTTCTCCCTGTGCGGCACCTGGATGCTCAGGTCCGTATCAATAGGGATATTGTCATAACCATATACCCTGGCTACTTCCTCGATAAGGTCTATCTCCCTGGAGATGTCCCCCCTGAAGGAAGGAACGGTTACCTCGAGCTCTTCTCTGTCTCTAGACCTCACACGGAGTCCTAGACGTGAAAGGATGTCCTCCGTGGTCTTCCTTTCTATACGTGTCCCCAGGACGGCGTTAAGGCGTGACATCCTCAAGGAAATGGTCACCTCCTGGAACTTATTGGGGTATAAGTCAACTACCCCGTTTGACACCTCGCCCCCTGCTATCTCCTGTATCAGTTTACAAGCCCTCTTTGAGGCCCAGTCTACTCCCTCTATGTCAACACCCCTCTCAAAGCGGTAGGAGGAATCGGTGGCCATGGCAAGGCGCCTTGCAGCCCGCCTGACGGTAGAGGGCTTAAATTTAGCTGACTCCAGGAGTATGTTCCGAGTGTCCTCCCCTACCTCGGTATCCCTCCCACCCATCACCCCGGCAATGGCCACGGGTCTTTGTCCATCGGCAATAACCAGTACCTCTGGATTAAGGTTGTGCTTGGTTCCATCAATGGTCTCTAGCCTCTCCCCTTTTAGGGCACGCCTTACCTCTATCCTTTTCCCCTCCAGTCTGTCCAGGTCAAAGGCATGGAGGGGCTGGCTACACTCCAGGAGCACATAGTTGGTAATATCTACCACATTATTTATGGGCCTTAGACCTATGGCCTCAAGACGTTCTTTAAGCCATGAGGGAGAGGGCCCCACCTTCACCCCACGAATAACCCTGGCTGTGTAACGGGGACACAAGTCTGCATCCTCCACCCTTACCGCCACATCTATAGGGGTCTTGCCAGGCCTATAATCCACTGCAGGCAGGCGCAAAGCACTGCGGGTCAGGGCAGCTACCTCCCTGGCAATACCTATAACCCCCAGGCAGTCAGGCCTATTGGAGGTAACCTCTATCTCTAAGATATGGTCTCCTCTCAGAGACCTTACCTCCGCTACCACCAGGCCCACCCCTGTTAAGGCCTCAGCAAGCTCAGTGGGGGAGAGGCGGGAGTCACCGTATTCTTTGAGCCAGTTATAAGTAACTTTCATCTTATATTTAATAGGTGAGGCATATTCTTCGCCAAAGGCGAATCTGTGCGCCAGAGACGCATCCGCCAATCTTTTTGGCGGACCTCAGGCATCCGCCTAAGGCGGATACTATTTGAAAGGAAGGAATATCAGAAGTTAGAACTGTGATAGAAACCGTATATCGTTCTCAAAGAAGAGTCGAATGTCGTCTATGCCATATTTAAGCATAGCTATCCTTTCTATGCCCATGCCAAAGGCGAAGCCTGTATATTTCTCTGCATCGTATCCTACTGCCTTGAAGACATTGGGGTGGACCATTCCTGCTCCCAGTATCTCTAGCCACCCTGTGGAGCCACAGACGCTACACCCCCGACCCTTGCATAAAGTGCAGGATATCTCCACCTCTGCCGAGGGCTCAGTAAAGGGAAAGAAGGAGGGTCTGAAGCGCATCCTGGTATCTGGGCCGAAATATGCCCTGGCAAAGAGGGTGAGGACACCCTTAAGGTGGGCGAAATTCACCCCCTCATCCACCATCAGACCCTCTATCTGATGAAACATGAAGGAGTGTCTGGCATCTACCGTATCTGGCCTAAAGACCTTCCCAGGGGCAATGATGCGTATAGGGGGCTTCTGCCTCTGCATAACCCTTATCTGTACCGTAGAGGTCTGGCTCCTCAGGAGCACCTCGTCATCCAGGTAGAAGGTGTCGAAGTCGTCCCTGGAGGGATGATCCAGGGGGATATTCAAGGCCTCAAAATTGTAGTACTCCAGCTCCACCTCAGGACCAAAGGCAACCTGGAACCCCATCCTGGCAAAGATGTCCTTTATATCCCCTATAGTTTGTATTAAAGGGTGCCTGTGCCCAATTGGAGGAGTCCTTCCGGGGAGGGACACATCCTGAATTGGGATGGTTGTCCTTGGCTGTTTCTCACCCAGGGCCCTTGTTGTCTCCTCAAACCGCTTGGAGATATCCACCTTTATTTCATTGGCAAGCCTTCCTATCACAGGCCTCTCCTCTTGGGGTAGGGAGGGTATCCTGGAGAGAAACTCACTCAAGAGCCCCTTCCTGCCCAGATATTTCACCCTGAATCTTTCTATATCCTCGGGCAAGCGGAGCTCCTTCAGGTCTTTGTCGGCCTTTTGCCTCAGCTCTAGAAGTTCCTCTTTCATAAAAGGAGAACCCAGAACCCGTTAAAGGAGAGAAGTAAGAACTTATCTTTGGTGAATATTATCATAAGATGAAAAATTGTCAAGGAAGGCCCTAAAAGGCGGAAGCCTTTTTATTAGTTGACATCCCTTTTCCTCTCTAGCTAAGATATACCCGTACTGGAGGAGGGTAACATGGCAGTAGAGTTAAAGATAAAGATTGGTGGGGAGGCAGGCCAGGGCATGCAGACTGTTAGCCATACCCTGGCCCACGTCTTTGCCAGAGGCGGACTCCACGTCTTTGCTATCCAGGATTACCAGTCCAGAATCAGGGGTGGACACAATTCCTCAGCGGTCAGGGTAAAGGATATGCCTGTCTTTGCCATGACTCATGGGCTCAACATCCTTATAGCCCTTAACGAGGAGACTGTTGCCCTCCACAGTTCCGAGCTGATTAAAGGAGGGATAATCATATATGATGGAGAAAGGATAAAAATACCCATCAGGGAGCGTAATCTATTCAGCATCCCTCTAGAACGACTGGCCAAGGAAGAAGGCGGCGATAAGCTCTATGGTAACTCCGTGGCAGCAGGTGCTACTCTGGGTCTAATAGACTATGACTTTGTGCCCTTAGCAGAGGTACTAAAGGATGTCTTTGGTAAAAAGGGGACAGTAGCAGAAGATAACGTCAGGGCTGCCAGGGCAGGTTATGACTATGTACGGGAGAATCTCCCTGACCCCTTCCCATGGAGACTAAAGCCTATGGGGGACAAGAGGAGGTTGATTCTCAACGGAAATGAGGCCCTTGCCCTGGGGGCCCTGGCAGCGGGTTGTAAGTTCATGTCTGCCTATCCCATGACCCCTTCCACAGGCATAATGACCTATCTGGCGGGAAAGGCGAGAGAGTGGAACCTGGTGGTGGAGCAGGCAGAAGATGAAATAGCCGCCATAACCATGGCCATAGGGGCCTCCTTTGCAGGGGTAAGGGCCATGACCGCCACCTCTGGCGGGGGCTTCTGCCTCATGGTGGAGGGGCTGGGCCTGGCAGGGATGACTGAAACTCCTATAGTAGTGGTAGAAGCCCAACGCCCTGGACCAGCCATAGGACTGCCCACCAGGACAGAACAATCTGACCTGGAATTTGTCCTCCATGCCTCTCATGGGGAATTCCCCAGGGCCATCTTCGCACCAGGCACCGCTGAAGAGGCCTTCTACCTGGTGCCCAAGGCCTTTAACCTGGCCGAGAAATATCAGATACCTGTACTAATCATGAGTGACCAGCACCTGGCCGATTCCTACTGGACCACGGATGGCTTGAATATAAACAAAATTAGCATTGATAGAGGCCAACTCCTGACACCAGAGGAGTTATCCAGGGTTCGAGGATACAAGAGGCATGCCTTTACAGAATCTGGGATATCCCCCAGGGCACTGCCAGGTCAGCCAGGCATAGTGGTGGCCACCGACAGCGACGAGCATGACGAGGAGGGCCATATTACCGAGGATCATGAGATACGTACCAGGATGGTACTTAAGAGAATGGGTAAATATCGGGGTCTCTCCCAGGAGATAGTCCCACCCAAAACCTATGGCCCAGAAGGGGCGAGTACATTGCTTATTGGCTGGGGTTCCACCTACGGGGCCCTTAAGGAAACGGTAGATATCCTCAGAGAGGAGGGCCTTGAGGTAGCTATGATGCATATAAGTGAACTCTGGCCCTTCCCCTCCGAGGCCGTGACCCGTGCCCTGGAAAGGGCCAAAGAAAGCTTTGTAGTGGAGAATAACGCCACGGGCCAGCTTGCCCACATAATCAGGGCAGAGACGGGCAAGACCGTTACAGGAAAGGTGCTCAGATTTGACGGCCTTCCCTTTTCCCCTGAATACATAATCAGCCACCTGAAAGGACGTAGGGCAAACCTTTAGGTTTGCCTAATCTGCACGAAGAGAGGAATAATAAATTGGTTACACTGAAAGACTACGAAGGGCCGATTACTGCCTGGTGCCCAGGATGTGGGAACTTTTTAATCCTTAGGGCAGTGAAGGAGGCCCTGGTAGGACTAAACAAAGAACCCCATGAGGTGCTTCTTGTCTCTGGTATAGGACAGGCAGGGAAACTGCCCCACTATATGCGTTGCAATGCCTTTAATAGCCTCCACGGTCGCACCCTCCCGCCAGCTACTGGCGCAAAGCTGGCTAATCATGAATTGACCGTGGTAGCTATAGCTGGGGATGGGGACTGCTATGGGGAGGGAGGAAACCATTTCCTCCACGCCATCCGAAGAAACATTGATATAACCCTGGTAGTACACGACAACCAGGTCTATGGCCTTACCAAGGGACAGGCATCCCCTACAAGCGATGTCGGTTTCGTCACTAAGGTACAGACGGAGGGGGTGTTCGAGACGGCCCTTAACCCCATTTCCATAGCGGTAGCCATGGATGCCAGCTTCGTGGCCAGGGCCTTTGCAGGGGAAAAGGACCACCTAGTACAACTTCTGCAGAAGGCTATCCTCCATAAGGGCTTTGCCCTGGTGGATGTCCTCCAGCCCTGCCCCAGCTTTAATAAACTTAATACCTTCATGTGGTATAAGGGGCGAGTTTACAAACTGGATGAGACAGGCTACGACCCCACCGATAGAGTTGCCGCCTTCCAGAAATCCCTGGAATGGGGAGAAAAGATACCTATAGGGGTAATCTACACAAAGGAAAGGCCCACCATGGAGGAGCAAATCGCTGTACTAAAGAAGGGCCCTCTGGTAAAGCAACCCATAGACCGCTCGAGGCTTGAGGAGTTGCTAAAAGAGTTTATGTAGTATATGGGCTTGGTCTGTTTGTAGAATTAAGGATGTTGAAAATAACCTTTATAATTGGCAGAGGAGTTATACCTTAGCATCCATCCACCGATGCCTACCATATTTGGGGCAGTTTAAAATGTGGGAGGCAAGCCTCTTTGTGACATCGCGCTACAGTGAAAAATGTAGTCGCCTGATTCATCATCCGCCCCAGGCGGGCCATCCGTAGCTCCATAGGAGCGTCGGAATGGCGGGCCACACCCTCTAAACTAGATTGGTTCCGAAGGTAATCCTTTTAGGTTGACCCCCTGGGTCTACAGCTTATAATAACACTGCCATTCCAAAGAGATGCATGTTCTTATAGAGGCGGTGAATGCAGACAACGAGTGGGCTAAAAAGATGTGCAAGAGATATCTTTAATTATGCCCTACAGGCGGTGCATCCTGCCAGGCTGATAAGGAAAAAGGTTAGCCTGGAGGGCACCATGCTAAGGGTGGGGAAAAGGCGGTACGACCTTGATAAATACGACCGCATCCTGGTAGTGGGTGTTGGAAAGGCCTCTGCTCCCATGGCCCAGGCCCTGGAGAAGGTCCTGGGAGAAAGGATAACAAAGGGTCTGGTGGTGGTTAAGTATGGACACGCCCTACCCCTCAAGAGGATAAGGGTCCTTGAGGCAGGCCATCCCTTTCCTGACAGGATGAGTCGGGTAGCGGCAGAGGAACTCCTTGATTTAGTCAGTGGTCTCAACCAGCGTGACCTGGTATTCTCTCTCCTTTCAGGGGGAGGTTCTGCCCTCCTCTGTCTGCCCCCAGATGGCATAACCCTGAGAGACTTTGTTTCCCTTACCAGGCGCTTGCTCTCCTCGGGTGCTGATATTAAGGAGATTAACACCCTTAGAAAACATCTCTCCCTCATCCATGGTGGAAGGTTGGCCAGGGCTATATACCCTGCTACCCTGATAAGCCTTATTCTCTCCGATGTGGTGGGAGACCCTCTGGATATGATTTCTTCAGGGCCTACGGTACCCAATGGAAGCACCTTCAGGGATGCCCTGGAGGTGATAGGGAAACATGGGCTTAATAAAGGACTACCTCGCAGCGTATATAGCTACTTACATAAAGGGGTAAAGGGTGAGGTCCCTGAGAATCCAAAGGAGGGTGACCACTGCTTCAGTAGCTCCTATACTGTCCTTCTAGGCAATAATAACGCTGCCCTAAAAGCTGCAGGGGAAAGGGCCAGGACATTAGGCTTTAACACCCTCATACTGAGTTCCTCTATAACAGGAGAGGCCAGGGAGGTAGCTAATGTCTTCACCTCCATGGCCAAGGAGGTCTGTCGTAGCGGTAGGCCCATACAAAGGCCTGCATGTCTCCTGGCCGGAGGGGAGACAACGGTGACACTAAGGGGAAGGGGCAAAGGTGGTAGAAACCAGGAGTTTGCCTTGGCCTCTGCCCTGGAGCTGGCGGGATGGGACGGGGTCGTAATACTGAGCGGTGGTACAGATGGTACTGACGGTCCTACTGATGTAGCAGGGGCTGTGGTGGACGGTTATACTTGTAAAAGGGCAGAGAAAAGGTTTAAGATAGACGCCAAGGACTATCTCCAGAAGAACAATTCCTATAGCTTTTTCCGAAGGTCGGGTGGGCACCTTGTTACTGGTCCAACCCTGACCAATGTTATGGATATAATGCTTGCCCTTGTGGGAGGATGAGGAATCAATAAACATGAGGCCTCTGGAAAACTGGGTAGGGCGGGCGTCTCGCCCGCCCAGACTGGCAATCCGCCTGAGACCGGACGTCCTATGGAGAGTTTTTGAGCATCTTTTTGAGGTCTCAAACATATTAATGAGGCCATACCTTCTAATTATTACGCTAGTGTTTTGTCTCTCTTCTTGTGCTACTCCAGAGATGGTCAAGTATGAGAAGCGGATAAAGGAGAACCCTCAAGATTCCCAGGCCCATTACCGCCTTGCCTTGGCCTATCTAAAGAAGGGGATAAGCTGGGAGGTTCATGAAGAGGTTGGTGTCCCTGTGCTTAAGAGCCGATGGTGGGTGAGAAAGGCCAAGAGGCATCTGGATAAGACAGTAAAGCTGAACCCATTTGACCCTGAACCCCACTATTGGCTTAAGGTAATCTATAACGTCAGGGGTAAGTACCCTGCTGCTGATAGGGAGCGAGAGCTTTACGCAAGGTTGAAGGGTTTAGAGAAGAGGTCTTCGCACAAATAAGGTCTTACTTCCCTCATGGAGGTCAAAGAGTGAAAAAGGCAAAAAAACTATGGATAGGACTGGGTGCCGGCCTAGGCCTAGCCTTCACTATACCCCTTTTAATACTGTTCTTTAGCCCTGGTATCTTTGTTAAGGGTATGGTCATAAAGAGGCTGGAGGAGAGTTTCGGAGGGAAGGCCAGGGCAGAGGCTATATCCTTCGGATGGAGACGGGGCCTGAGGCTGACAAATCTCTTTATTAAAGACGTGAAAGGAGAGAAACCAATCCTTAAGGTGGAAAACCTAAGCCTCAAATTTGCCATCCTTCCCTTTATTAAAGGAAGGCTGGTAGTCCACCAACTAGAGGTAGTTAGGCCTGAGATGGTGGTCCACAGGGGTGGTGAGGGGCCCAGCCTAGACGGCGCCCCTGGACTGGGGAAGGAAGGGTCTTCCTCTGAAAACAGGAAAAAGAATATTAGAAGATTGTTCAAGCTACCCTCCAATCTTCCAGAGGTCAAGGAGGCCAGAATAAAGGGAGGCACCTTTGTCTTTGTCAATGCCCGCAAAGGAGAGTTGGCCAGGGTAGAAAATCTTGATGCCTATTTAAGGAATATGATACCAGGGGCCACGGCACAGCTTAATGGCACCTGTGATATCATCAGCGGTGGGAAAACAGATCATGCAGAGGTCTCTGGCACTGTTCAGGGATTTGAGGAAGGGAGGGTAAGTGCGTTAAAAGGACAGCTCCTCTTCAAGGCAGGCTTTGCCCACCTGGAGACCAGCGCAGATATGAGCAAGCTGGACAAACCCGGCGCAGAGGTTCTCAGGGCATCTCTCAGAGGAGACTCGCAGCAGACCATTACCAGGCTTGCACCAATACTGGCACTGCCAAAGGAATTCGAGATGAGGGGCACAGTAGAGTCAGAAATAGATGCTGTAGCCCAGCCAGGAAGGTTGATGCTCCTGGAAGGGCAGACCGTTGTAACCGGCCTATACCTCAAGACAAGACCCTTCTCCCAGAGCCCCTTTCAGTCTGCAAAGGCAGTGCTCGTACATCGCCTTGAGATAAGTCCAGAACGTACGGTGAAGATTGAAAAATTAGACCTCGATTCCGATGTCCTGGGCCTCGCCTCTTCCGGCACGATAGAGAGGGATAGGACTGTGAAGGTGAGGCTCAACCTGCGTACCCCTGTGGCAGAGGTGCAAAAAAAACTCGCCTGCCTAGGCAGACCCTTTAGCCAGGTAACAGCCACAGGTAACCTTAGTAGTGAGATTGACATCAAAGGTAAGGTGGGAAAGGCACTATTCCTTGAGGGTGCTTCCAATATCACAAATCTAGATATGCAGAAGGGGTCTATCAAGTACTCCGACTCAGAGGTAAAATTGCTATATTATCTGAATTATGACCAGAAGCAGCGGCTCCTCTATATTAAGGACCTGGGGGTCTTCTCAGGTTTCCTTACCCTGGGGCTTAAAGAGGGGATAGCCGAGGTGAAGGAGAGGCATGACCTTCATACCAACCTCTCCCTTCTCTGCCACATGGAGAAGCTTCCTGAAGGGCTAGCCCCTGCTAATATGCGACTTAAGGGTGATGGTAAGCTAAACCTAGTGCTCGCTGGGCCCTTGACTAGACCCCTTCGAGAGAACCTTTCTGCCAAAGGAGACCTGGGCCTGGACAGGATAATTTATGACAATTATGACGTGACTAAGGTGACCTCCGAGGTGCTGGAACTAAAGGAAGGTGTGCTAAATTCCAAACTGAACTTCAGAGTGAATGAGGTACCTGCCAAGGCCCTGGTGGAGATAGACCTCAAACCTGCCCAGCCTAAACTACTAAATGGTGAGTTCCATGTCTCAAAGGTTCCAGTAACTGAGGAGCTGACCCTCCTAGAGTATCTTATACCAGTAATAGCCAGGGGGAATTTTAGAGGCCTGGTCACTATAGATATAATAGAGGCCAAAGGGGAGGGGCTACAGTGGAAAAAGACGCTGCGGAAGACCCTTACTGCCCAGGGGAACCTGAAGGTGGAAGATGGAAGCATATACGCCGGGGAGGTGGTATCTTCTGTCCTCAATGCCCTGGGTCATCCGGGCAAGGAGTACCCCTTTAGTTCTATCACTTCTAACTTCCGGATGGAGGG
>JAUQZZ010000001.1 GCA_030586765.1 Candidatus Brocadiales bacterium
CTTCAAGGGTACGTGGGCAGGAAGGGGGTCAAGACCCTCTGCCTCCATCTTCCTGGAATAGAATTCTATCTTCCCTGAAGGGGTGGGGAAGTGCCCATTACAAAAGGGCACATAAGGGGTAGCGGACACCTTTATAGGGACAAAGCCCTCTTCTTTGAGGCGGTCTAGGGTTATTCCTTCAATACAGGGATGCCCAACACCAAGGGCCTCCTCAATCACATCCCAAGTGGAGTAAGAGAAACATCTATCCTTAAAGCCCATGGCCCTGGCCAGCAGGCTGAAGACCTCTAGATTAGATTTGCACTCCCCAAGGGGTTCTATGGCCTGCTGGCTCAACTGCAGGCTCAGATGGAAGTAAGAGGCGTGAAGGTCTACCTGTTCAAACTGTGTAGTAGCTGGAAGCAGTATGTCGGCATGGTATGCAGTATCAGTGAAGAATTGTTCATGTACCACTGTAAAGAGTTCTGGCCTCCCTAGAGCTTTTATTAATTTGTTCTGATTAAAGAGCACAGCCATGGGGTTGGCATTAAAGATATAGAGCCCCATGACCCTGGGGCTACCATTAAGAAGGACGTCGCCCAACTGGTTCATGTTAATTCGGCGAGGAGGGTTGGGCCTGAGCTCCTGCCCATCCAATTCATCCCAGCTTACAGGGAAGACAGTGCTGGTGGGGAAAAATATTCCCCCTCCTGGCCGACCCCAGGCCCCTGCCAGGGCAGGGAGACAGGCAATGGTCCTGACCATCATTCCACCGTTGGTATGATGCTGCATCCCTGAGCCCAGGTATATAAAGGAGGGCCGTCTCTGGGCATAGAGCCTGGCAAAATCTTTTATCTCCTCAGCACTAATGCCTGTGAGTTTCTCTACCCTAGAGGGTGGATATTCCTCTAGCCTCTGACATAACTTATCGAAGCCCAGGGTGTTCTTTTCTACGAAGTCCCTGTCGTAAAGGCCCTCTTTCACGATGACGTGCATCATTCCCAGGGCAAGGGCGGCATCGCTTCCAGGGTGGGGCTGCAGGAATACATCGGCCACTTCCGCCCCTTTGACCCTATAGGGATTTATGACTGCATAGAGGGCATCCTGGTCTCTCGCCTCCCTCAGGAGGGGAAGCTGGTGGACATTGGTAGAGAAGGTATTAGTCCCCCAGGAGATTACCAGCTTAGAGTGGGGAATGCCTCTTGGGTCGGCCCCCTCAGAGCTTCCCATGGTGTATTGGTAGCCTATGCGGCCTGCCTTCGTACAGATGGTGCGATCAAGCTGTGGGGAGCCCAGCCTGTTGAAGAAGCGCTTGCCAGCTACCTTCCCGTGCACTATCCCCAGGGTTCCAGACCCATAGTAGGGCATTATAGCCTGGGGTCCCTCCTGGGCAATAATCCTCTGAAAGTTTGATGCGATAGTTCCAACGGCCTCCTCCCACGTAATCCTTTCAAAGGAACCTGAACCCCTGGACCCCTTCCTCTTCATGGGATAGAGGACCCTGTCGGGGCTATACACCCTTTCAGGATAGTGCCTCGCCTTGGGGCAGAGAAGTCCTCTGGTGATAGGGTGACGTGGATCGCCTTCCACCCCCACGAGCCTACCATCTCTTACATGGGCAAGGATACCGCATACATCAGGACAGTCCAGGGGGCAAACGCATCGAATGAGCCTCTCTCCAGTAACCTTCTCAGGCTTCTTTTCCTGTAAAGGCATCATCCAGCCTTCCCACTAGAGGACTTATTCTTAAAAATTTCCCCTATTAGTATAAGAATGTAGATACTGCACCCTATGGCCGCTGCCCAGAGGAACCATAGATGCTTGTTAAACAATACGAATGCCAGGAGTGCAAGATAGAAATTATCTTCATTTGCAATCATGCGTAAAGGAGTGGCAGCGCTGGGGGCAACTATAACATCGGACTTTTTCACTGAATGGACATAAAAATCCAGATTAGAATTGATAAAGGCCGCCAGGGTAGCAGCTATTCCAACTGCAAGGGTGTGAGGTTCTGGAGTGTGACGGTAAAGCGCCACAGCTATACTCAAAAGGACGCCACTATATATAATGCTATCACATATTGAATCCAGCCAGGCCCCCATACTGGACTGCATAAATTTTAGCCTGGCAACCTCACCGTCAGAAAGGTCAACGATTACCGAGGCATGAAAGACAAGCACCCCAAAGACCGCATACCAGTATCCACCGTGCCAGAAGAACCAGCAGGCCACAAGACCTATGAGAAGACTCAGCAGGGTCACCTGATTGGGGGTAACAGGCATCCTCACCAGAAGGCTGGTTAAAAGGCCAGAGAGCCTGCGGTTAACATAAACAGCTAATGGGCTATCAGAGGATAATCCCAGGAGGCCGTATAATCTCTTACTGGACTCCTTCAGGGCCTCTACAGAGGTTATCTCCATACATAAGTCCTGGGTCACATCCAGGGCCTTAACCTTTCCCCTCTGGAGTAGGGCACCGATTAATCCACAGAGGTCTCCCGGGGCCTTAGGGCCACTCAATAGGTCCCTAGCCACCTCTGGCCTCACCAGTATCAGACCTGCTGTAGTCCCATGGGCCTCTGCCAGCTCCTCTCTAGCAATCAATATCTCGTCCCCCTTTAGCTGGATGGAGCATCCCGCGCCCCCTTTCGTGCCTCTTCTAACGGCCACACAGGCCACCTCATCTTGGAGCTCCAGATTCATCAGTCTTTCTACAAGATTAGGGTCAAAGACTGTCTCTGCCTTGATAATCATCAACGCACTGCCCAGGTCTTCCCTAAGGATACCAGGAGGTATGAAACCGTCTGCCCAATGGAAGGTTGCGCGTACCCTGCTATCCTCAGAAACTGTAGCCTTTAGTCTCTCCTGGGAATCCCTGGCCAGGATGATAAATTCCTCTATGCCTCCCTTTTGGGCAGAAAGCACGGTGCGTTGGAAGAGGGGCATGCTCACGCAGTCCTCCAGGGCCCACCTGGGAGCCGACACGAGGATCAGGGCAACCCTGGTCATAGTCGCAACACCACTCCTCTAGTTACAGAGCTTGCTCTGCAAATTCCATATAGAGTCGAGCAAGCTCGACCACTACAGTAAAACTCTTGAGCTTCCTTCACGCTACTTCTCCCCCAACCTGGGCAATATCTCCCGCTCTGCCCGCTCTATATCTTCCAGAAAGTCTATCTCTATCCAGGGGGCACCCTCTACCTTCTCGAAGCCCACCTCACAGCGCCGTAGAAACCTATCCAGGGCCTCCTCATACTCAGCATCTAACCTGCCTTCTCCTACAAAATCCTCTAGCACCTCCCTCAAGACTGGGCAGTGTTGGGAAGAGAGTCTTAAGAAACCTACTCCTTCTCCCACGTACTGGGACTGGGTAGTGTTTTTCTTCGAGATGGCTATAACCCTGTCTCCCTGGGCGAAGAGCTTCATCTCCTCCCCTGAGTCAGTAAAATTCTCTTCCATTAGAAAGCAGCTGGGCTTAGGAGAATGAACGAGCCTCTCAAGGAGCACTGGATGGAAGAGTACGTCTGCGTCCATAATGAGCACGTCACCTTTCAGCCTCTCTCTAGCACACCACAGAGAGGTTACGCTACCCCTGGTATAGTCCTGGTTAATAATGTAATGAAACTTGAGGCCTTTACCAAAGGTATTAAGCCTTTCAAGAATCATCTCCTTCAGGTGACCAAGGACAAAGGTTACGTCCTTTATCTCCAAGGCCCTTAAGGCGTCAAGGTACCTTTCCAGTAAGCTCTTCCCCCCTATCTCAATGAGGCACTTGGGCCTCTGCCCTGTCAGGGGCATAAGCCTCTTTCCTACCCCTGCGGCCAGGATTATAGCTTGCATTTGGTCCCTGCTACTATTGCTCCCAGACACCCAAGGAAATCCTCTAACTCCCCAGGAGCAATCTGACCCATGTTAGCCACCCTAAAGACCTCGTGCTTTAACCGCTCCTGGCCCGCATATATGACGAAGCCCTTCTCCTTCAGACGGTCATGAAGGACTTGATATGTCATTCCATTGGGTAGGTAAAGGGAGGTAATGGTGTTAGAAAGGAGTTCTTCTGGCAGGAAGAATCTGAACCCTAGCTCCCTGAAGCCCTGCCTCAGGAGCTTTGAGGCCCTTTTATACCGCGCAATACGCTGAGAGACGCCCTCTTCCAGGAGTTCTTCCAGAGCGGCCTCGAAGGCATAAAAGATAGGCACAGAGGGGGTAAAGGGCGTACTGCCCTTCTCCTGGCTTTCCCACTGGGAGGGCACATGGAAATATAGAGAGCGTGGGGGTATCTCCTTCATCCTCTCTAACTCCTGCCCCCTCAGGAGTAAGAAGGAAAGACCTGGCAACCCCTGAATACATTTGTTGGCCGACCCTATACATATATCTACATTACACCCTGCCAGGTCCAACTCTTCACCCCCCAGACCGCTAATAGAGTCCAGGAGGAATACCTTACCGTATCTTCTAGAGACCTCGCCCATCTCCTTCACAGGGTTAATCAAGCCAGTAGAGGTCTCGTGATGGACCAAGGCAACAACCTGGACCTCTGGGTGGGTCTTCAATGTCTCCTCTACCTCAGCTATATCAGGTAACACCTTCCAGTCATAGGTAAGCTCAATCTTATTGAATTTATAAATGGATGCTATGTGGGCCATTCTTTCCCCATAGACCCCGTTATTAATTACTAAAATAGTCTTCCCCTCTGCCAGGACCGAGGAGAGGGCAGCCTCCATAGCAGCGGTGCCAGAACCTGTAAAGACAACAGAGGTGTAAGTATCTCCTGGAGCAAAGGCCTCCACCAGCATCTTGCGCACCTTCTTTTGAATCCTGGAGAATTCCTCCTCCCTGTGGCAGATATCACCCCTGGTCAAGGCATTTCTCACCCTATCGGAGACCAGCACAGGACCTGGATTTAGTAGTACCTGTCTCCTCTTCAAGGCTTGCTTCCTATGCTTTTCATAAATCTGTTTCTGATCTCCACTGGGCTATGCATTACCCTCTTTATCCCCTTCGGTTCCACCTCCGCCTCTACCTTGGCAAGGAGAAAGACCGGGCCCCGTGCCTTAAGATACTGTCTTAGGGTGGGCCTAAGGGATTTTTCTTCTGTAATCTTCTTCACCACCAGGTATCCTGAAGACCTGGCGATCTTTTCAAGCCCCACCGCGCTGGATATGGTGCACTGGTTCCCTGTAGAGCCATAGACCTCGTTATCCAGTACTATATGAAGGAGATTGGGGGGCAGGAGGGCGCCTATCTGGGGCAGTACCCCTAGATTCATAAGTACATTGCCATCGCCATCCAGTATCACCACCTTGCGTTTAGGTTGACTCAGGGCGAGACCCAGGGCAATAGAAGAGGCTAGACCCATGGAGCCTATCATATAAAAGTTCTCCGGCCTATCCCTAAGGGTAAAGGCCTCACGGGATATCCTGCCGTTGGCCGCTACCACTAGCTCACCCCTAACCATCTCCATAATAGTCTTCAGGGCACGGGTTATTCTCATTCCATCACCCCTTTGGGAAGGAGCAGGGCTACAGGTATTCTCTTCCTGGAGATAACCTTGCTAGACCATTCCACAGCCTCTTCTAGGTTCCGAGGGGTAAGCTTCTTGTAGGGGAGGTCTATAGAATCCAGGAGCCCTGTACAGGCCCTGCCCATAACCCAGTGTTCTGGCCAGTCTTTCCCTCTGTAACCCCTCCAGGTAACGATAAGCAAGCAGGGTATCTTGTAAATGAGGTTGAGAGAGGACAGGGCGTTGAGACACTGGCCAAGGCCCGAATTCTGCATGAGCACACAGGGGGTCTTTCCCCCTAGATATGCCCCGGCAGCCAGGCCTACGGCAGCATCCTCCCTAACAGCAGGGATGTAAGGGACCTGGCGGTCTTTCTCAAGAAGGATTATAACATCACTGATGAGGGAGCAAGGAACCCCAGTAAAGAAATTATAACCCGCCTCCTTCAGGAGCTCTACAAATTCCTCAGCTCTCACATCCAATACTCCTCTAGCAGGTAGAACTATCTCCAGGTCTTTTATACTTCCTGTATATGTTCTCCCTTATAGCCGCCTCCAGTTCGTGGCAAAACTCTAACTCTCTATCTGCCCTCTGATACTCGTTTATTTCCATATACCTCATGAAGTCCCTGATTCCCATATCTACCACCTCGTAGGGGATAGCGGGCATACCCGATTCCCCCAGGCGGATAATCATGGCCTTTATCAGGGCCTCTGGCTTGAGCCTCTTGTTCCAGACGGGTGAAGCTGCTATCTCCCTGCGGAAGATATCTATATTTTCCGGTTTGTAGAAGTCGGCGCGAAATCTCATGTAATCTATGCTGGACCAAAATTCCCACTGGGCTGAGCAGTAGGAACAGTCAGGGAGAAAGACCTGGACGGGGTTATTCCATAGGTCGAAATATATATGGCTAAGGAGGCTAACGGCTGCACTCATCCTGTCTCTGCTGACGACCGCTACACTATTATCTCTTACTATGCGGCCAGCAACCTCAGCATGTTTAATAAATACAGGCGCCTCCTCGGCAATCCTCTTGTAGGCGTAGACCTTGTTCTCTATATTTCTCCGTTCCTCGAAGCCGTCGGCCTCTATAGCCCCTAGGCGTTGCCTTAGTTCCTGTATCTTTTCTTCTACCTTCTTGTTCAGGGCTGGAAAATCCCTCTTCTTTACCTCCTGAGAGGTAAAGAGCTCCATAGCCACGTCTAGAAATCCAGGTTGGTTGGACAATATATGGGCGTATACCCTGTGGAAGTGCGGAGGTTCCTTATCTATAACAGGGATTATAGAGTATATAGCAGTTCCCTTATCCAGACCGCAGCTCTCCAACAGTTTTGCGGAAAGTACTACATGCGTTCCCCAGTCCATGGTTCCCCCTTATTTAAGAAACTTGACAATCGGCCCTTTCAAGGTTATAAGATAGATTGGTCTAAAGAAAAGCTTTGGGGGTGTCTCTCTTTACCCCTTTAATATCCTTTCTAATCCTGAATATAATATCTATATTTTGACTTTGAAGGATTGTCAATATAATTCTTAAATACTCCTGAGTATCCCTATGATAGTCTCCTTCCTCAAGCCCCTTACGGCACTAATAGTCATGACCTCCTCCCTATACTATATACTCTCCCTTCTTTGTACCATTAGTTTCTTCAGGAAAAGACCAGACCTAGGGGACTACTTACCCCCTGTCACAGTACTAAAGCCTCTGAATGGGACGGAGAGCGGAATCTATGAGAACCTCCTCAGCCATGTAACCCAGGACTACCCTCGCTACCAGATAATCTTTGGCGTCAATAACCTCGAAGACCCCGTCATCCCTGTGGTAAAAAGGCTGCAGGGAGAGTTCCCCGAGAAAGACATCCAGCTGGTTGCCTCGGGGAAGATTATAGGCTACAACCTTAAGGTCTGCAACTTAAACAATATGTATGAGCAGGCAAAATATGATGTAGTGGTTATGAACGATAGCGACACGCGAGTGGAGCCGGATTATCTGAAGAGGGTAATATCTCCCCTTAAAGACCCTAAGGTTGGCGCCACTACCTGTCTGTATAAGGCCAATGGTGCCTTTAGCTTCCCCTCCACGCTAGAATCCCTTTTCACCAACGTAGATTACATGCCCTCAGCGCTGGTAGCCCGAATGCTGGGGTTTAATTTCTGTTTTGGTTCCACCATTGCCATAAGGAAAAAGGTGCTGGAAGAGATTGGGGGGTTCCCTTCACTGGCAGACTATCTGGCAGAGGACTACATAATAGGCGAAAGGGTAATCAAGGCAGGCTACCAGGTGCATCTCTCAGACTACGTGGTACCCAACATATTACAAAACTGGGGCCTTGTGGACTATACTAAACATATCCTGAGGTGGGTAAGCACCATCAAGAGTTGCCGTCCCAAGGGCTACTTCTTTAGAATTTTCACTATGGGCACCCCTTTCTCCATAATCTACTTAGTAATAAGTGGATTTTCCAACTTTGCCCTGGCCCTATTCCTCTTTCACCTGTTTACAAGATACCTCACCGCCCTGGTAGTCAAAGTGAAATACCTTAAAGAAAAAGGGGGGGTCGGCTACTTCTGCCTATTGCCTATAACAGACCTTATAATCTTTTTCATCTGGTGCTGGGGACTCTTCAAGAATAAGATTACCTGGCGAGGGAATACCTTTTACCTCGTTAGGGGGGGAAAGTTGGTAAAAGATGGCTCTGATTCCCTCTAGTTATCAATCGTTGTCTACCAATTACCCCATCCCTGGTAGACACGACCTTTACGGTCGTTGAGGGCCTTCCGCCAGGGTAGCAACTGGTTTTAGCTCCTACAGACGAGCATCACACCGATTACAACAAGACCAGTGCCTACCCACCTCAAGGTGGAGACATCCTCGTGGAGTAAGTACTTGGAGAAAAACACGCAAAGGACGTAGACAAAGGCCGTAAGGGGCTGGGCCAGGCTCAGGTCGGCTCTGGAAAGTACCACCAACCAGACCATAAAATAAACAAAGTGAAAACATACCCCTAAAAGTATAGTCTTATTAACTACTACCCTGGAGAAGATGGCGGCTAATTCTCCTATATGGGCCGTGTCCACCCTCCCTACCTGTTTCATGCCCTTGCTCAGGCACACCTCTCCCAGGGCCACCATCACTAAGCCAAAGAAAAGTATTAATAATGTCTTTGACATCTGCCACCCTACTGGAGTGCCGAATAGTCTACTAACTGTATAGAGCTCGCACTTATCAGTTCCTTTATCTCCTTACTCACCAGTACCTCTAGCTCCTCCCCAGGGTGATACTCAGGCATCCATCGGGAGTATTCAGGGCAGGGTAAGAGGCAGGGGTGAAAGTAGACCTCGTTCACCCCGCGGGTTATACCCCTTATAAGGGCCCTTACGTAACTGGCATTCATATCCCCACTCTGAAGAAGACCATACACCTTGTCAGTGAAGTGAAACCCCTTTTCCTCCAGTACACTCTTACAATATCTTGAGAGCAGATTAAAGGTAATGGAATGGAAGAGCTTGGAAAACATCCTGCTTCTATCAGACCTCAAGGTCAGGAGCAATTCTTCCCTGGGGAGCCGAAAGTTCTTTATACCCAACTCCTGGCCCAGTTCCATAATGATTCCGAATACCCTGGGATGGACATGTATGTTTAGATGCCCGTTAATAAAAGCCAATGTCAGGCCTGTAGACAGAAACTTCTCTATCTGGGCCTTGAGTTCCTCCCTTATCTCCTTAGCGGCTTCCCCCTGGAAGAAATACCTCAATCCTGCCAGGATAGGATTACTAGGAAAATTGCCTTCTTCGTCTACCAGCTTGGGTATCCTTTGGTGGGGAAGCACAGATTTTCCTTGAACCAGGACTATATGTAACCCAACGCTTAGTCCTGGGTTGGCTCTGGCCAGGTCAACGGCCTCTTCGAAGGCCTTGCCCCCCACCACCAGGCTGGCGCTGGTTAGAATCCCTTCCCTGTGGGCCTTGATTATTGCCTGGTTGACCTGTGGGGATATGCCAAAGTCATCCCCCGTTATAATCAGGGCCTTCACTATATCCTGCCCCCGTCCTTCCACTCCTCCACGCTTGCCCACAGAGAGATGAGATTATTTGCGTCCCAAAGCCTCCTCAGTCCCTCTATCACACCTCCATTACTGAAGGAAGCCACTGCATCGCTCACTGAGATGGCCACATACTGCATAAGACTGGGTTCCCTGTAGCACTCGTTTATGCAGAGGTTGCAGTTCAGCCTCTTGAAGGTAACTCTATCAAATTCATATATGGTACCCATCTTTTCATTCAGGGTCTGACAGGGATAGACGTCCAGGAGCCAATCCACATAAAAAGACTTATAGCCCCCCAGGCATATAAACCTTACCTTCCCATCATCAAAAAATCTGACCATATCATCCAGGGAGGCAGTGGGGTTCAATATCCTGAAACGGCTCTTAAGCCTCTTTATGGTCCTGAAGACCTCGATAATCTCCTGGGGACGGTAGTCTATTAACCCAGAGGCTGTATATCCTGCATAGGAGTCTGAATACCTTATCATGGGGTTTGAGAAGGTCATCTTTTCAAACCCTAAGTCTCTCAAAAAGATGACAAGTCTGGAGTAATCCTTTATAAGTTTGCTTATAGTCACTGAAGCTATACAATTCATACCCACCGCCTTTATCTTAGGAATGGCCCTCCTAACCGTCTCACATACCCCAGGAAGTCCACGGTTTTTTTCATGTTCCTCAACAGTGGCGGCATCAATGGAAATAAATATGGTGCTGAGCCCGGCCTCTTTTAATCCATGAACCATATCCATCGTGAGGTAGGTGGCGTTTGTGGACATCATAGACACTATGCCCCTGTTACTGGAATAGCGGATTATTTCTAAAAAATCAGGGTGCAATAGAGGCTCCCCCCCTACAAAGGTTATGTACCTTATTCCCCTCTGGTAGAGGATATCTAAGGCCTCTTTGGCCTTGGCCGTGTCCACATAGACCCTGTCTCTGGCGGCTACCTTCGGGAAGGTGCAGAAGCTACATTTGGCGTTGCAGACGTTGGTAAGGGCAAAGTTAATAAAACTAGGGCCACCATTAATTACGGCATCCTTTACCAGTTCAAATCCCTTTCTATATCCGTTTAGACTCAACACGCCTTATTCCCTCTTACCATCTCCTTACGCCTGGACAGGAATTCCTTAAACTCTGCCCCCTCCCTGAGTACCCTCCTCCTCTCTTCTTTATTAAATAGTATCTTCTTTATCATCCTGGCTATGAACCTGGGCCGGTAATAAAATCTCTTGTAGAATTTCTCCACTGCCTGGAAGATCTCCAGGTTTGTGATGCCTGGGTACTGGAGGCTGCAGTTCTGGTAACCCCTCTCGCTTACAAGATTCTCCTTTACAAAATAACCCTTTTCCTGGCAAAGCTCATAGAGTCTTGTCCCTGGATAGGGTGAAGCCAGGGAGACCTGGATAGTGTCAGGGTTTAACTTGCAGGCAAACCTTATGGAGTCCTCTATAGATTCATGAGTCTCCTCTGGAAGACCCAGGATGAAAGCACCATGTATCTGTATCTTGAGCTTCTTACAATTCTTGGTAAACTGCTTGGCCTGTTCTATTGTGACCCCCTTCTTTACGTTGTCTAGTATCTGCTGATTGCCTGACTCATAGCCCACTACCAGGAGCCGCAGTCCAGAATCCTTCATCACCTTGAGGGTATCGTAGTCTGTGGAGACGCGGCTGGTAGTAGACCAGGTAATCCCCAGGGGCTTGAGACCACGGCAGAGTTCGTGTACCCTGGCCCTATTGGCAGTAAAGGTATCGTCGTCAAAAAATATCTCTTTCACCTCAGGGAAGTATTTGAGGGCGAGCCCTACCTCCTCTACTACGTTCTCTGGACTCCTTACCCTGTAAGTATTCCCGGTAAAGGTCTGGGGCCACAGGCAGAAGATACACTGGGCAGGACACCCCCTCCCTGTATAAATGGAAACATAGGGCTTTAGAAGATAGGGTATCTGATAATTATGGATGTTGAGGTCTCTCCTATAAACCTCCACCACAAAGGGCAAGGCATCCAGGTCCTTTATAGGCTCCCTGTCATTATTGTGGATTATCTCTCCATTTTTTCTATAACTTATTCCATCTATCTCCTTCAGATTCTTCCCCTCGGTAAACTCCTTTATAGAGTAGTCGAACTCCCGCCTGCATACGAAGTCAATGGCCTGAGAGGCGCGTAGCGACTCTTCGGGGAGGATGCTTGTGTGGGGCCCTACCAGGGCAATCTTTATGTCCTTTCTAGCCTCCTTTATGCACCGTACAGTATCGAGGTCCTTCATAAAAGATGCGGTGCTTGTGTATACTACTACCAGGTCGAAGTCCTTCACTATGGATAGGGTCTTTTCCAGGCTGTAGTGCTCGGCTGGGGCATCAATGACACGGCTATCTTTTATCATACCTGCGGGGTAGCAAAGCCAGGTGGGATACCAGAAGCTCGTCACCTCCCTGGTGGCCTGATAGCGGGAACCTGCACCGCCGTCAAAGTCCTCATAGGAGGGCGGATTTAGAAAGGCAACCTTCACTCTTTTCCCCTTTCTCTGAGACCTCTGCTAGCGAAGAATCTAGGGGTAGGTCAAGGCCACGCCTTGACCATACATGCAGGTCAGGGTGTAACCCTGACCTACCCGATTCCCTCAGAATGATAATTGTGATGGGTTTTTGGTATCATGTGAGCCTACGAGGATACAACCTATCCCTTGGCCAATTTCCTTGAGTATCTTTTCACTATCTCTTCCTGCTCTGGGGTCTCTATAGAGCCAGGCCTCTTCCGGCGAACCTCCTCAATGGCCTCCAGGGCCTTGTATCCCTTATGTACCAGATAGCAGGCCAGCATGGTACCCGTCCTGCCTATCCCCGCCTCGCAGTGCACTACTACCTTCTTTCCCAGGGCCTTCATCCTTGTGGTAAATTTCACAAACTCGTCAATCTGCTCCAGGGAAGGGGCCGTGAGGTCTTCTACAGGCACATGCTTGTACTCGAAACCAAACTCCTCTATAAGGGCCTTCTGCAGGGGGTGCTCAGTGAGGGAGACTATGGCATCTATGCCCCACTCCTTCAGGAACTCAAAGTCATACACAGAAGAGGCGGGCCTTGCCATACCTGCTATCTCGTCGGGCAGTAGCCAGCTAAAATTCTTGGGCATAGTCTCCACACCTACCCTTACCTGAGCCTGTAATCACCTAATGTCTTTATGATATCCTTCCGAAGCCTCTCCATTTCTCCCTCTGGATAGTTCCCCTGTCTCCAGCCGAAGGAAAACCCGTCAGTGCTATGTCTTGGAATTATGTGGAAATGGACATGGGGGATGGTCTGGCCCGCACAGGCCCTGTTGGTCTGGAAGAGGTTTAGCCCTTCTGCCCTGGTAACCTTCACCACGGCCCTGGAAAGGGCAGGAACCATCTCCATAACCCTCCCCAGCTCTTTTTCAGGGATGTCCATCACGGTCTCGTAGTGTTTTTTGGGCATGACCAATATGTGCCCAGGATTTACAGGATTTATATCCAGGAAGGATAACACCTCATTATTCTCTAGAAGTTTGCTGGCGGGTATCTCTCCTCTGGCTATCTTGCAGAAGACGCAATCTCTCATTCCTTTGGTTTCGCTGCGCTCACTACATGCTTTTCTTCAGTCTTTGGGACCGTGGGTTTGGTCTCTTTCTCCGCACCAGGCCCTTCCCCGACCTTCTCCACCAACTCAAAGAGTGCCAGGTCTGCATTGTCCCCCAATCGGCTACCTACCATGCGTATCTTTCTATCCTTACCCTCCATCTTATAGGTAAGTTCAGGTATTTGGCCCACCTTGCTGCCGGTGAGCACCCCTAATCTGCTCCCTGACAGGCGCAGAATCCTTGTATATCCCCCATTCCTTGTCATGTACCTCTGTGCGATGCCTCCCTCTTCCCGCCATTTCCCCTCGCCTACCAATTTCCTTGCTGCCTCTTTATCCTGCAGTTCTGATAAGACCCTCCTGTAGTAGTTGACATATGCGGGCCTGTCTGCCTCTTTCTTTGAGAGGGCCTTTTTAGCCAGGGTAATGACCTTTTCTACAAAGGGCCTTACCTCCTTGGCCTTGGGCAGGGTAGTAACTATTCTCCCATAGGTGAAGAGGCTGTTGGCCAGGTTGCGTCTTAGAGCAACCCTGTGGCTGGAGGTTCTACTTAGATGCCTGCCTCTCTTTCCATGCCTCATTGAGACCTTCCTTCCACCTTTTCCTTCTTCACCATCCCAAGACTGAGCCCTAGCTGGGACAATTTTTTCTTTACTTCCTTCAGGGTCGTCTTGCCAAAATTTCTAATCTCTAGGACCTCTTCCTCTGTAAGGGCCGCCAATTCCCCTATAGTCCTTATATTTGCGGCCTCCAGGCAGTTGGAGGCGCGCACCGAGAGGTCTAGCTCCGATACAGGTCTCTCCAGTTTTGCATAGAGCTCACCCGAAACCTCCTTACCGACTTCTGCAACCTCTAGGGCAGGCTTGGCCTCTGCCCGGGGCAGCTCCCGCCCTATCTCAAAGTATTGAACAAAGGGGTTAAGATGCTTCCTGAGGACCTTGGCTGCCTCCACCATGGCCATTTCAGGGGTTATCACCCCGTTGGTCCAGATTTCCATAATCAACCTGTCATAATTGGTGCGCCTGCCAACCCTGGTATCCTCTGTATAGTACTTCACCTTTCTTACAGGGGAAAAGACAGAATCCACGGCAATGAGGCCTATCTCTGGCTCTTCTGGCTCGTTTTCTTCTGCCGTGACATATCCTCGCCCCTTCTTGACCTCCATCTCCACCAGAAAGTCTGCATCCTCTGAGAGGGTGGCAATGTGGAGGTCTGGATTTATTATCTCTGCCCCTCCATCGGTAATAATGTCCTTGGCCTTAATCTCTCCCTTCTTGCGGGCCTCTATACGGATCTTCCTGGGGTGGTCATCGTGGAGTTTTACTGTAAGAGACTTAATATTGAGGATGATGTCTGTCACATCCTCCACCACCCCTGGGACGGTACTGAACTCATGCTTCACCCCCTTGAACTTTACAGAAGTCACAGCGCTACCTTCCAAGGAGGAGAGTAGAACCCTACGGAGGCTGTTGCCTATAGTAATCCCATAGCCCCTTTCAAAAGGCTCTGCAACGAACTTGCCGTAGGTATTGGTTAAGGTCCGCTGATCAACGGTGATGCGAGTCGGCAGCTCAAAACCTCTCCACCGAATTCGCATGTATCACCTCCCCTCTTTGTTCTTATCTTCGCCAGAGGCGTCCGCCTAAGGCGGACCTCAGGCATGACCTCTGGCGTGACTTGCCCCTGAAAATAGTGAGGCAGATTTATATTACTTGGTGCAGAGTTCCACTACCATTTGCTCCTGCACAGGTGCGGAGACCTCTTCCCTCAAAGGTAACCTAGAAACCTTGACCTGCGGCGCGTCCTTATCCAACTCAAGCCATTGGGAGTTGTAGCGAGAGAAATAGGTCTCTAGGTTCGCCTTCGCTATGCCCTGGCTCTTCTCCCTGGTAGCAGGTCTAATGACGTCTCCCGCCTTTACCATGTAGGAAGGGATGTTCACCCTCCTATCGTTTACCATTATATGGCCGTGACAGATAATCTGCCTGGCCTCCTTCCGCGAGGCAGCAAAGCTGGTCAGGTAGAGGACATTATCTAGCCTCCTTTCCAAGAGGAGGAGCATGTTCTCGCCTGTGTTGCCCTTCTGCATCTCGGCCTTCCCGAAGATCCTCCTGAACTGGCGCTCCAGAAGGCCGTAGAATCTCTTGAGCTTCTGTTTCTCGCGGAACTGAACACCAAACTTGGACATCTTGCCGCTCCTCCAGAAATGCATCCCTGGGACGGTCTTTCTCCTGGTTATGGGACACTTCACAGTGAAGCAGCGGCTCCCTTTGAGATACAGCTTTATCCCCTCTCTCCTGCATAGACGGCAAACTGGCCCTACTTGCCTAGCCATAAACTACCTATACCCTCCTTTTCTTCCTGGGACGACAGCCATTATGAGGCAATGGAGTAACATCCTCTACGGACTTTACATTTAGCCCTGCTGCCTGAAGGGCGGTGATGGCCGATTCCCTCCCTGAGCCAGGGCCCTTTACCCTTATCTCTACCTCCTTAATGCCCTCTTTCTTGGCCTTGTTCGCAACACTCTCAGCTGCCCGAGTGGCTGCAAAGGGTGTACTCTTCCTAGAACCTTTAAAACCTACTGTGCCGGCGCTAGCCCAACATATGGTCTCACCGTTAAGGTCCGTTATGGTGATATATGTATTATTAAAGGTAGACTTTATATAAGCTATCGCCCGGGTTATGTTACGTCTTATCTTCTTGCGTACCTTCGCCATCAGACCCCCCCTATCCTTCAAAGAGTTCAGGAAGAAGACCTTCTAAAGTGGAACGTACACCTAAGAGCTGACATAATTCCTTATATCCCTCCATCCCCCTCTTTCTCCTGTTCCTGAGCCGCCTTGCCGTAAGGACAAGATTTTTCGGGGTGACGGTGGGAGGCACTATCTCGTGAAGCTCCACACTGTACCCAGCACCCCTGAGTACCTGGGCCCTGAGGGCCTCAGTCAGAAGGTCTGCAAAGCGATAGCGCAAGAGACCGAGGTCTGTAAGAGCCCTAAGGGGCTGGGATGGTTTTATCTGGCCTCGTATCTGATTCTGGCAGCAGGGTACCACCATTATGTATCTGGCATCCAGTCGCACACCCTTGGCAATGGCCTCATCCGTGGCGGCGTCACAGGCATGCAGGGCTAAGACTATATCTACAGGCTTTTGGGGACTAAACTCTATGCTCCGACCTCTCCAGAAGCTCATGTTTTCATAACCCAAAGAGGAGGCCATGTCCTTACACCTTTCCACAAGGGTGGGAGAGGTGTCCACGCCGTAGAAAAAAACCTCTATTCCATAAAGCTCTTTTATTATACGATTAAGGGCGAAAGCCAGATAGGACTTCCCGCAAGAACAGTCCAGGAATACGGTATCTTCCTTTAGAATATCCTCAACCATCCACAAGATATGGGAGGAGAATCCCACTATCTCCTGAAACTTCTTTAGCTCCCTACGGAGGAGTCCACCGTCAGGGCCCTCCCACCCGAGGACTTTGAGTAATTCCTTTGAGGAGGTCAGGGCCTCTGCTAAGATACTGCCTTTATATACAGACTTTTGGAGAGAAAGGGACATATTAGGTCTTTTCCGCCGCTATCCTCTTTCCTGCTACCGTCTTCCTTTTGCCCTTCCTGGTGCGGGCGTTGGTGCGGGTCCTCTGTCCCCTGACAGGCAGGCCTATCCTGTGCCGCATACCCCGATAGCATCCTATATTCCTTAAGAGGGAGATATTCTGGGTCTCTTGACGCCGAAGGGCCCCTTCGATGGTATGGTTCTTCTCTATATATGCCCCCAGGGCGCTGAGCTGGTCCTCATGCAGGTCCTTAGCCCTTATCTTCTCATCTATACCCAGGGCCTGGAGGATCTTCCCTGAAAGGGTCCTGCCTACACCGTATATATAAGTAAGGGCTATCAATACTGGTTTGTCTGCTGGTATATCTACTCCTGCAATCCTGGGCATAAGATCTCTCTCCCTAACCCTGTCGCTGTTTATGTTTGGGGTTAATACATATCACACGGACTACGTTCTTACGGCGGATTATCTTGCAACTCTCACAAATGCGTTTTACAGAGGCCCTTACCTTCATAAAGACTATCCTCCTCTAAGCCCACCTCAGGCCTGCCGGTATATTATCCTCCCCCTATCAAGGTCATAGGGTGACATCTCTATGGTCACCTTATCCCCTGGTAGGATTCGGATAAAATTCATCCTCATCTTCCCCGAGACGTGGGCCAGCACCTGATGGCCATTGGGCAACTCTACTCTAAACCTGGCGTTGGGCAGGGCCTCTTTCACAACGGCCTCAACCCTTATGGGTTCCTCCTTAGGCATATAAATCCTTCACCCCAGGGTAAGAATCTCGCAGCCGCTCTCCGTTACCACCACCGTGTGCTCGAAATGTGCCGAGAGCTTCCTATCCTTTGTCACTACCGTCCACTGATTATCCAACACCTCCGTCTCAGGACCACCCTGGCATATCATAGGCTCTATAGCTAGGGCCGTACCTTCCAGGAGGATTACATCATTCGCCAGCAGGGCCTCGCTCACATAGTTAGGCACCTGGGGGTCTTCATGCATCCTTCTGCCAATGCCGTGCCCTGTATAATCCCTTATTACCGCGTACCCATTAGCCTCCACGAACTGTTGTATGGCGCCGGAGACCTCGGAGAGCCTGGCCCCTGGTCTTACGGCCTCTATAGCCTGGTAAAGGGCCCTCCGGCATACCTCTATAAGCCTCTGGGCTTCAGGGAGTACCTCACCGATAGGGATTGTCACAGCTGCATCGGCCACATATTTTCTATATTCTACCCCAATATCCACACTGAGTATATCCCCCTCGCAGAGCTTCCTGGGGCCTGGTATCCCATGCACCACTTCTTCATTGATGGAGGTACATATACTCTTCGGATACCTCCTGTAACCTTTAAATACAGGTGTTCCACGGTGCGCCCGGACATACCTGTCTGCTTCATCATTTAGAAAATCGGTTGTGACACCACTCTTTGCCAACCCCTCAATTAAGCTCAAGGCCCCAGCCACTATCCGCCCAGCCTCTCTCATTCTAATAATCTGTCTAGGGCTCTTACATTCTATCACAGACTATCTTGCCTTTCTAAGGGAGGTTAAGGTCTTGTTTATCTCCTTATGGGTCTCTTCCACACTCAGGTCGGCATCTACCCTCCTGAGCACGCCTCTTTCCTCATAGTAATCGATGAGGTCTGCGGTCTGCTCACGATAAACCTTCAACCTCTTCTTCACCGTCTCCACCTTATCATCCTGCCTCTGGGTCAAGACCTTTCCACACCGGTCACAGATACCCTCTTCTTTAGGTGGTATATAGCGCTCATTATAATTGGCACCACAAGCAGGGCACATCCACCTCCCTGAGAGACGCCTTACAGCTATCTCCTCAGAAACAGCAAAGTAAAATACCACGTCCACTCTATCCTTCAGCCTCTTCAGGGTTTCATCCAAGGCCTTGGCCTGGGCGAGGTTCCTTGGGAAACCATCGAATAGAAAGCTCCCTGAAGAACCGTCCCTGGAAACCCGCTCTGCAACGATATCCACTACCAGCTCATCGGGCACCAGGAGACCCTTTTCCATATATTCCTTCGCCTTTCGCCCCCTAGGGCTACCCCTCTCTACGGCCCCCCTTAGAAGGTCTCCTGTAGAGATATGCTCCATGCCCCGCTCTTTACTTATCACCTCTGCCTGGGTACCCTTTCCAGCACCGGGTGGTCCTAAAAAGACCACGTTCATCCTCTCCTACCCCTTATCCTGCTAGTGCCCCCCAAGAGACCACTATAGTGTCGCATCAGGAGATGGGCCTCTATTTTCTGAAGGAGGTCCAGAGCCACCCCTACCACTATGAGGAGCCCAGTACCCCCGTAGAAGCCTGCTATAGCACGACTTATCTCAAAACCCCCTGAGATCATCATTGGCAGCAGGGCAATTATTGCCAGGAAGCTTGCTCCTGCCAGGGTAATCCTGCTCATGACATTTTCCAGATACTCAGCCGTGCGCCCCCCGGGTCTAATGCCAGGGATGAAACTCCCGTAGTCTTTCATGTTGTCAGACATCTCTTTGGGGTTAAACTGTATAGCCGTCCAGAAGTAGCAGAAGAAAGCTATCAGAAAGACATACATGCTCACGTAGACTATCCCCCCCTGGAGGGCCTCTGTCAACCGAGAAGTTAGCCAGTATCCGAAGCTCCCTGGTTCAAATCTCACCTGGAGCCCCTGAATTATCGCTGTAGGGAATATCAAAAGGGATTGGGCAAAGATAATGGGCATAACCCCTGCCTGATTCACCCTCAAAGGAAGGAAGTGTTTCTGTCCACCATATACCCTGTGCCCTCGTGTATGTTTTGCCTGCTGGACAGGGATGCGCCTCTGTCCCTGGGTGATATAGACTATCCCTGCCACAATGGCCAAAAAGCTCCCTATGAGGAGGAGGAGTTTAAAGATTCCAATCTGGTGTTCGGCAGGGGCTACAGAGAAGGTAAAGTTAGAAATCACCTGGGAAAAGGCCCAAGGGAGGCGATCCACAATGCCCACCATAATTACCAGAGATATACCACTACCTATACCATACTCGTCTATCTGCTCCCCTATCCACATAAGGAACATGGTTCCGGTGGTAAGGAGAAGGGAGGCTGTGAGCTGGAAGCTTATCCCCTGGAGATATACCGGCACCACAGGGACGTTGCTTATCTCTATAGTATATAGGGTTCGGGTAAGGACAAAGGCCTGAAAGAAGCAGAGCCCTACCGTGGTCATACGCGTGTACTGATTTATCCTTTTCCTTCCTACCTCTCCCTCTTTGTGGAGGCGTTCCAGGGCTGGAACCACACCTACCAGAAGTTGGAAGATAATGGAGGCGCTTATATAGGGCATCACCCCCAATCCAAAGACTGCCCCTGAAGCCAGCGCACCTCCTGCAAAGAGGTCTACCAAGCCTAGCAGTTGACCCACACCCGTCCCTGCAAACTGCTGAAAATAGGACTTCAAGACCTCTGTGTCAATCCCTGGGATAGGGATGTAAACCCCTACCCTGCATAGGGCAATTAGGCCCAGGGTAACCAGCATCTTTTGCCTGAGTTCGGGTATCTTATATATGTGTTGAAACTGCTCTAACATTAAATGACTTTTGCCTCTCCGCCCATGTCAGTAATCTTCTTTATTGCACTCTTGCTGAACTTGTGGGCAAAGACCCTTAGGGGCCTCTTAAGCTCACCCTTCCCCAGTATCTTAACACCCGCCTCGGATTCTTTCCTTAAGAGCCCTGCGTCCTTAAGGGCTTGTATATCTATAACATCTTTTCCTTCTATACCTTGCAACTGACCCAGGTTGATAATGTTATACTGCTTTTTAAATATGTTCTTGAATCCCCTCTTGGGTATGCGTCGGACCAGGGGCATCTGCCCTCCCTCAAAATAGAGCCCTGTCTCAGAGCCCGAACGGGCCTTAGCGCCCTTGACCCCTCTTCCAGAGGTCTTGCCGTGGCCGGAACCTGGGCCGCAACCTACGCGCTTCTTCCTCCTGCGTCTAACCCCAATGCCCTTGACATCCTGTAGATTCATCTCTAACTCACCCCTCTTAACAAGGCTATCTCTTCCATGGTCTTCAGGGCCTTGAGTCCGTTTGTAGTTGCCTTTACTACATTAAGGGGATTCCTAGAGCCGTAGCACTTGGAGAGGACATCTCTCACACCCGCCAATTCTAATACAGCCCTGGCGGATGCCCCCGCCTTTATCCCCGTGCCTGGGGCAGCTGGCTTCATGAAAATCCTGGCGGCCCCAAAGCGACCCCAAACCTCGTGGGGCAGGGTCTCTCCCCTTAAAGATACTCGGGTAAGCCCCTTCTTGGCATCCTTGGTGGCCTTGGCTATGGCGCTGGGTACCTCACGGGCCTTCCCAAAGCCGTAGCCCACTCTGCCTCGCTTGTCACCAACCACTACCAAAGCACTGAAGCTCAGTCTCTTACCCCCCTTGGTCACCGCCGTACAGCGATTGATGCTCACGACAGTTTCTTCCAGGGCTGCTTCTTCCGGCGGTGTCATCATTTGCCCCCCTATTAGAACCGAAGATTCCCTTTTCTGGCTGCATCGGCTAGGGCCTTCACCCTGCCGTGAAATTTGTACCAACTCCTATCGAAGACCACCTTCTCTATACCTAACTTCTTTGCCTCCTCTGCTACCTTCTGGCCTACCAACTCTGCTGCCTTTTTGTTCCCCCCGTAAGGGACCTGCTCTTTTATCCCAGGGGAAAGGGTGGAGGCCGAGACCAGGGTATTCCCCTCACTGTCGTCAATCAACTGGCAGTATATGTTTTTAAGACTCTTGTAGACGGCGAGTCTTGGGCGTTCTTTAGTGCCGTAGACCTTTTGACGTACCCTTAAATGCCTTCTCTCCCTCTTCCGCCATTTCTCCTTCTGTAGGTTCATAGAACAATTTCCTTAGGCCTGCTGTGCTGCGGCAAAGGCCTTGCCGGCCTTCTTGCGGACCACCTCATCCTTATACCTTATGCCCTTGCCTTTATAGGGTTCAACAGGTCTTAGGCCTCGGACCATGGCAGCAAACTGCCCTACCAGGTGCTTATCTGCACCTTTTATAATAAATTTGGCAGGGTTCGTGGCCTGCTGAACCTCTACTGTTATCCCTTCTGGCATCCTCACCTGAATGGGCTTAGTATGTCCCACACTCAAGACCAGGTCCTTACCCTGGACCTTAGCACTATAGCCCAGGCCCACAATCTCCATTCCCTTAGAAAATCCTTTGGTTATCCCTTCTATAGCATTAGAGACCAGGCTCCTGGAGAGGCCCTGGAAGGCGCTTCCCTCCTTAGAGGAGACCTTAAAGTGGAGGAATCTTGCCTTGGAATCGAATTCTACAGATACCAAGGGATGGAGGGTATGAGACAATTGCCCCTTAGGCCCCTTCACCATCACTGTATGATTGGTTATCTTGACCTCCACTCCTTGAGGGACTGCTATGGGTAATTTCCCGATACGAGACATCTTACTACTCCCTTACCAGACCTTGCATATTAGTTCCCCGCCTATGTGGGACTTCCTACATTCTTTATCGCTCATGACCCCCTTCGGGGTGGAGAGGATAGCAATGCCGATACCGCCCAGTACCTTGCCAATCTCCTCTACCTTCTTATAAATCCTCCTTCCAGACTTGCTCTCCCTGGTAAGCCGGTGTATAATTTTCTCCTTCTGGGGACCGTACTTGAGATAAACCCTTATGACTCCCTGCCTCTTATCCTCTATTTCCTTATAGCCCTTTATGAAACCTTCTTCCTTAAGGACCCTAGCTATCTCAAGCTTTGTGAAGGAGCGTGGGATATCCACACTCTCCTTGGCCTTCATATTTGCGTTCCTAATACGAGTTAACATGTCAGCAATTGGGTCTGTCATAGTCACAGGATTTCTCCTACCAGCTTGCCTTTTTCACCCCAGGAATCTCTCCCCTGGAGGCCAGGTTCCTGAAACATATCCTGCATATCTGGAACTTCCTGTAAAAGGCTCTGGACCTTCCACAAAGTTTACAGCGGTTGTGCCGACGGGTCTTGTATTTAGGCTCCCTTTTTGCCTTCTCTAATAAGCCTTTTCTCGCCATGTTAGTCCCTGAAAGGTGTCCCTAATAGACGGAGGAGTTCCTTAGACTCCTCCTTCTTCTTGCCAGATGTGTTGCCAGATATGACTATAGTTATATCCATACCTTGAGTAAACTCTACATCCTCGATGTTTATCTCAGGAAAGACTATTTGCTCGGCTATTCCCAGGGTGTAATTCCCTCTTTCATCAAAACCCCTGGGGGATAAGCCCCTGAAGTCTTTTATCCTGGGAAGGGTTACGCTAATGAGCCTGTCTAAGAACTCGTACATCCTTTTTCCCCTCAGGGTGACCTTGCATCCTATGGGATTATCCTTCCTGAGGTTAAATCCTGCCACAGACTTTCTGGCCTTGGTAACTATGGGCTTCTGCCCTGTAATAAGGGCCAGGTGCCTCTGGGCATCCTCAAGACGCTTCCTGTTCTCCAGGGCCTTGCCAACGCCCATATTTACCACTACCTTCTGTATTCTAGGCACTGCCATGGGGTTTTTGTACCCAAACCTCTTCACCATCTCTGGAACAACCGTATCCTTATAAAACTCTAGAAGCCTGGCCATCCCTAGCCCTCAACCCCTGCCGTTACTATGGCATGTCCACACTTGTAGCAAACCCTTGTCTTAGCGCCTTCCTCTCCAAGCTTCGTACGGGTCCTGACGCCTTTATTATATCTCTGGCAGTTTTTATTCTGGCAGACTACTAAGACATTAGATATGGCAATGGGGGCTTCCTTTTGAATACGTCCCCCTTGAGGGTTCTTCTGGCTGGGACGGACGTGCTTAAAGATATAATTAATGCCCTCTACTACCACCCGATTCTCTTCGGGTATAACGTACAAGATCTTTCCCGTCTTGCCCGCCTCATCTCCAGTTATCACTTCCACAAGATCGTTCTTTACCACATGCATAAGTTTTACACCACCTCTGAGGCAAGGGATATGATTCTAGTAAAATTCTTCTGCCTCAACTCCCTGGCCACAGCACCAAAGACCCTGGTACCCCTGGGATTACCTTCCCCATCTATAAGCACTATAGCATTCTTGTCAAACCTCAAATAAGAGCCATCTTCCCTGTGGATGTTCTGTCTGGCCCTTACCACTACACCTTTCACTACATCACCCTTCTTTACTTCTCCCCCGGGCATGGCCTTCTTCACCGCGGCCACTATGACATCTCCCACAGTGGCATATCTCTTGGCGGAGCCTCCCAGCACCTTTATAACCATAGCCCTCTTGGCTCCTGTGTTATCTGCTACATCTAACTTCGTATATTCCATTATCACGCTCTAGTAGCCTCCTCCACTACACGCACCAGGCGCCAGTGTTTTGTCTTACTCAGAGGCCTTGTTTCCATAATCTCCACTTTATCCCCCACTTTTGCCTTTCCCTCCTCGTCGTGGGCCTTATAAACAGTGGCCCTCCGAATATACTTGCCGTAGCGGGGATGCTTCACCATTCTTTCAACCTTCACTACTACGGTCTTTTTCATCTTGTTGCTACTCACTACACCTACAACCCGCTTCCTCCTAGCTCTCCCTTCCATGGTCAACTAGCTTCCTTTTGAGTAAAGTCGTTTGTTTAACCCTAGCTCCATTTCTCTGAGAATGGTCTCTAGTCTGGCTATATCCTTACGTGTCTTAGCATACTGGGCAGAGTTACGCAGCTCTCCTGCCTGCCACTGTATCCTGAGATTTAGAAGTTCTCTTTTACAGCCCTCCAGCTCCTGGAGGATATCCTCTCTGGACTTGCTACGTATCTCTACAGGTTTCATGGCTATATCCTGCGCGTTATCATCCTAACCCTGACAGGCATCTTATGGGCTATGCGGTTAAAGGCCTGTCTTGCCAAATCCTCTGGCACACCTGAAACCTCGTAGATGATAGTGCCGGGTTTCACCACCGCCACCCAGAAGGCTGGTTCACCTTTACCCTTACCCATGCGGGTCTCTATAGGCTTAGCCGTAACAGATTTGTGGGGAAAGGCCCTGACCACTAATTTACCTTCCCTGGCCAGGAAATGGCTAGCGGCAACCCTACCCGCCTCTAGCTGCTGGGCAGTTACCCAGCCTGGCTCCAGGGCCTGGAGCCCATACTCGCCAAAGGCCACCGTCTGCCCCCTGGTGGCCCTCCCTTTAATCCGGCCTCGATGGGTCTTTCTAAACTTTACCCTTTTGGGCATTAACTGCATGGCTCTGCTCCTTTGGCACTTTTTCTCCCTTATATATCCAGACCTTCGCCCCTATGGTACCGTAGGCGGTGAAGGCCTCATGAAAGCCATAGTCAATATCGGCCTTAAAGGTGTGCAGGGGAATCTTTCCCAATATCATGGACTCGGTCCTGGCTATCTCTGCACCACCCAGTCTGCCTGCTACCTGTATCTTGACCCCTTCTGCCCCTGCCCCCATGACCGTGTCCATGGCCCTTCTCATGGTCCTGCGGAAGGCGGCCCGCCTCTCCAGTTGCTCCGCAATGCCCTCAGCCACTAGCTGGGCATCTAGCTCGGGTTTATCTACCTCCTTTATCTTTATAGTAATCTGTCTCCCTGTGAGCTTTTCCAGTTCATCCCTGAGCTTATCTATACCTGCGCCTTTTCTTCCAATGATGAGCCCTGGACGGGCAGTATGCAAGGTGACCCTTGCCTCCTCCCTGGTCCTCTCTATCTCTACCATGGGTATAGCCGCAAAACCATAATTCTTTTTGACATGTCGTCGTATCTTCTGGTCCTCCACCAGGAGATTGCCGAAGCGGCTCTTATCGGCATACCAGTTGGAGCGCCAGTCAAGAGTTATTCCTACTCTTAGACTTGTGGGACGAACCTTTTGACCCATAACCTTCCTCTCTAGCCTTTCGGCTTCTCCTCGTTGGAGAGGACTACTGTAATGTGGCTAGTACGCCTCCTCAAGGGTGCAGACATACCTCTGGGCCTTGCCCAGTGCCACTTGCGCATAGGACCACTATCTATCCTGGCCTCACTTACCTTCAAAGAGTCCAGGTCCACTTCCGCACCCTCTTCAGCGCTGGCCAGGGCCGCCCTAAGGGTCTTGTCTATCGTGTAGGCAGCCCTCTTCGGGGTAAAACGGAGGATCTCCAGGGCATCGTTCACAGGCTTACCTCTTATAAGGTCTATGACCAACCTGGCCTTCCTAGGGGATATCGTTGCATATCTATATACGGCCCTAAATCTCATCTCTATGTACCAGGTATCCTCATCTCTTTCTTCTTCACTCCGCCGTGTCCCCTAAAGACTCTGGTAAGAGAAAACTCTCCCAGCTTATGTCCTACCATGTCTTCAGTAACAAAAAGCTTCTGGAATATCTTGCCGTTGTGGATAAGGAAGGTATAGCCCACGAACTCTGGGATGATGGTGCAGGCCCTGGCCCAGGTACGGATGGGTTCCTTCTGGCCAGTCCCTTTCTGCGCCATGACCTTCTTTAACAGCTTCGCATCTACATAGGGTCCTTTTTTTACGGAACGTCCCATTATTTTAAAGACCTCACTTTTGTCTCCTGCGGAGGATAAATTTGTTACTCAAGGCCCTCTTCTTCCTCGTCTTTCCCCCCTTGGACAATACCCCTGTGCGGGAACAGGGTGGGCGGCCGCCATGGGCCCTTCCCTCGCCACCCCCCATGGGGTGTGAAACGGGGTTCATAGCCACGCCCCTCACACGGGGCCTTATGCCCATGTGGCGACTCCGGCCGGCCTTGCCAATGGTCACGTTAATCTGGTCGAGATTGCCTAACTGGCCGATGGTGGCCCTGCAGTTCTCGTGAACCTTGCGGATCTCTCCAGAGGGCAGGACTACGTGGGCGTATCCGCCCTCCCTGGCCAGCAGCTTGGCCATGCCCCCGGCAGACCTTACCATCTGTCCTCCGTGGCCTATCTGTAGCTCTATGTTGTGTACATCCATCCCAAGGGGTATGTTCTTCAGGGGCATGCAGTTACCTACCTTGGGTTCTGCCGATTCCCCGGAGATAACCGTATCTCCTACCTTTATGCCCTCAGGGGCTAATATGTATCTCTTCTCACCATCCTTATAGTGCAGGAGGGCTATCCTGGCGGTTCTATTGGGGTCGTACTCTATAGTAGCAACCCTGGCTGGGATATTATTTTTATCCCTCTTGAAGTCTATGAGTCTGTAGAACCTCTTTGAGCCTCCTCCCATATGCCTGGAGGTCATCCTTCCAGCGTTATTCCTGCCACCTGTCCTGGGAAGGGGTTCTAAGAGAGACTTCTCAGGCTCTGTAGTAGTAATCTCAGAAAAATCTAAGATGCTTGCAAAGCGTCTCCCAGGGGATGTCGGTTTGTAGTATCTCATGTTTCTAGTATCCCAAGTCGATGGCGTTGCCCTCTGCCAGGGTGACTATGGCCTTCTTCCAGATATGGCCCTTAGTGGGTCCGTACCTTGTCCTGCGGGATTTCCCCCGCCTCATTACGGTCCTGACACCGAGAACTTTTACCTTGAAGAGTTTTTCAATGGCCTCCTTTATCTGAATCTTATTGGCCTTTCTATCTACCTCAAAGTGATAGGAATTGTTCCTGTCCCTATCAGTAACACTTTTTTCCGTGTGAAGAGGTTTCTTAACTATCTGGAAGGTGTCCATGGTCTACTGTAGACTGCCTAGCTGGTCACGAGTCACAAGGAGCCTTTTCCTTCTCAGGAGTTCATAGGCGTTTAATTGGGAGGCCTGCCTAACGGCTAGGCCCGGGATATTCCGTGCAGATTTCCATATTGTCTTATTCTCGTCCCTAGCCACCACAAGGCAGCTACCTTCTATCCCCAGTGTCTTGAGGAGGGTGACCATCTTCTTTGTGCTGGGGCTGTCAAACTCCAGCTTGTCCACCACCGTTACTTCTCTATCCAGGAGTTTGCCCAGCAATGCGGAACGCAGGGCCAACTTCTTGGCCTTCTTGGGTATCTGGTAAGAATAGTCTCTGGGCTTTGGGCCGAAGACTATCCCCCCCTTTCGCCACAGGGGTGAACGGATCGTCCCTACCCGTGCCCTGCCGGTATGCTTCTGTACCCAGGGCTTCCTTCCTGAGCCATGTACCTCTGCCTTGGTCTTGGTGGAGGCCGTCCCTACCCTCTGATTGGCCTCGTACATAAGCACCGCTTCCCTGAGCAGACCCTTACGTACCTCGCCCCCTAAACTCCCTTCTTCTAGCCTGAGCTTGTCTACCTCTTGCCCCTGGGAGTTATAAACGGCAAGTTCTATCATGCCTTGGCCCCCTCCTTGACGCTCTTCTTTATAATCACATAGGTCCCAGGAGAACCTGGCACTGCACCCTTTACTAGGAGAAGATTTTGCTCCCTGTCCAGCCGCATTATCTCCAGGTTCTGTATCGTTACCCGCTCCTGACCCATATGCCCTGCCATCTTTTTATTCTTCCAGACCCTGGCAGGGTCTGTATTAGAACCGATAGAGCCAGGTGCCCTGTGCCTTGTGGAACCATGGGTCATGGGCCCACCTTTAAAGCCCCATCTCTTTACTACTCCCTGAAAGCCTTTACCTTTGGTGATACCTGTAACATCTACCCTCTTTGTATCCTGAAAGACCTCGACCCCCAGGGCCTGACCTGCTTGAAGGGCTGGCTCTCCTGTATAAGCGACTTCACGGATAACCCTCTTCGGCCCCTGGCCTATCTTCTTTGTATGGCCAAGTTCAGGCTTTATAGCCACCTTTTCCTTCTTATCTTCGAAGCCTAACTGGAGGGCAGTGTAGCCATCCTTATCTGGGGTCTTCACTTGAAGGATGTGGCAAGGCCCAGCCTTTAGGACAGTAACGGGCACCCTGGTGCCGTCTTCCTTAAAGATTTGGGTCATGCCTATCTTCTTTCCCAGCAAACCACCTATCATGTGAACATCTCCAAAACCTACACCTTGATCTTTATTTCAATCCCAGCAGGCATATTAAGCCTATTTAAGGCATCCACCGTCTTGGCCGTTGGCTCTAAGATATCTATAATACGCTTGTGGGTTCTTATCTCGAACTGCTCCCTAGACTTTTTATCCACATGGGGAGAACGCAGTACGGTATATCTTTCCACACGAGTGGGCAGAGGAACAGGACCCAAGACCTTAGCTCCTGTCCGCTTCGCGGTCTCTACAATCTCTGCGGCAGCCTGATCCAGCACCCTGTGGTCATAGGCTTCCATCCTTATACGAATCTTTTGATCTACCACCATACCTCACCTAGAGGAAAAAACGTTACTATGATACTATTTATTTTCTCTATGTCAACTGCTCAAACTGGCGTAAATTTCTTTGGGTACGGCTCTGTACTGGAAGGGCTCCATAGTGTAACTGCCTCTGCCACTGGTAATAGACCTGAGGGTGGTGGCATAGCCAAACATCTCCGCCAGTGGTACATGGCTCCTGATTATCCTCGCGCCGCTCCTGACATCTAGCTCTAAGATGTCTGCCCTGCGGCTGTTAAGATCGTTCAGTACATCCCCCAGGTAGGACTCTGGCACTGCTACTTCTACCTTCATGATGGGTTCAAGAAGCACAGAACCCGCCTGCTGTACAGCACGGGTTAGGGCATGGGCGGCAGCGGTATAGAAGGCGAGGTCTGAGGAGTCTACCGGGTGGTGAGACCCTCCTGTAAGGGTGGCCTTTATGTTAAGGAGAGGGTAACCCCCTGCGACACCGCTGCTAATGCCGTCTTCTAGGGCTGACTGGACGGACCTTATATACGTTCTGGGAATAACCCCTCCTATTATCTTGTCTTCAAAGATTACAGGATGGGCATCCTTACAGGGCTCAAAGATGATGACCACGTGACCATACTGACCGTGTCCACCCGTCTGCTGGATGAACTTCTCCTCAATCTCCACTGCCTTGGCTATGGTCTCCTTATAAGCCACCTTGGGTGTACCCACATTGGCGTCTACCTTGTACTCCCTGAGCATACGGTTCTTCAAGACCTCCAGGTGCAGTTCACCCATCCCAGAGATAATAAGTTGTCCCGTTTCCTCGTCCATGCGGGTCTCAAAGGTAGGGTCTTCTTTCTCCAATTTGTTCAGGGCGTAGACGAGTTTTTCTTTCTCTGCCTGGGTCTTGGGCTCAATGGCCATAGAAATGACTGTCTCCGGGAAGTGCATGGGTTCCAGGAGTATCAGGCTCCGCTTTTCACAGAGGGTATCCCCGGTGACTGTGTGCTTGAGGCCTATGGCCGCTGCTATGTCCCCTGCTGATACCTCCTCCACCTGCTCCCGCTCATTGGCATGCATCCTGTAAAGCCGGCTTACCAGTTCAATCTTATTCTTCCTAGAATTGTATACCCTCTGTCCTGAGCGGAGTTTCCCAGAGTATATGCGTAGATAGGTAAGGTCTCCATGTTTATCAGACATTATCTTAAAGGCCAGGGCCGCTAAGGGCTCATCGGCAGATGCCTTCCTAGTGATAGTCCCTTCCTGCTCGGGATGGGCACCTTCTACAGGAGGGACGTCAAGAGGGGAAGGAAGGTAATCGCAGACTGCATCTAGAAGGGGCTGGACCCCTTTATTCTTAAAGGCGGCACCACAGAGTACAGGGGTGAACTTGACGCCTATAGTCCCCTCCCGGAGGGCCCTCTTTATGTCTGCCTCAGTTATGGGCTCCTCCCTCAAATACTTCTCCATGAACCAATCCACTTCCTCAGCTATACGTTCTATCATTTCTTCCCTAAGTTTCTGTACCTCAGGGAGATGCTCCTGGGAGATATCAACCTCTTCGTATCCAGTACCTACCTCATCCTGATAAAGCCAGACCTTCATTCTTACCAGGTCTATGCAGCCCTTAAAGTCCTGCTCCTTCCCTAGGGGTATTTGTATGGGTACAGCCTTCGCCCCGAGTTTTTCTCTTATCTCCTCCACTACTCTAAGAAAGTCTGAACCCACGCGATCCATCTTGTTTACAAAGCACAGCCTGGGTACTCGGTACTTGTCAGCCTGGCGCCAGACGGTCTCTGACTGGGCCTCAACACCACCTACACCGCAAAAGACACATATGGCACCATCTAGCACCCTAAGGGACCTCTCTACCTCTGCAGTGAAATCCACGTGACCCGGGGTATCTATGATATTTATCTGGCAGTCCCTCCAGAAACAGGTTGTGGCAGCAGCAGTAATGGTTATACCTCGCCTCTGCTCCTCCTCCATCCAGTCCATAGTGGCAGTGCCTTCGTCCACCTCACCTATCTTATAGGCCTTACCCGTATAAAAGAGAATCCTCTCAGTGAGGGTTGTCTTCCCCGCATCAATGTGGGCTGCTATACCAATGTTGCGCATCTTCTCAATGGGTTTCTTTTCCATAGCTATTCTTACCAAGTAAAGTGGGCAAAGGCCTTGTTGGCCTCGGCCATCTTGTGGGTATTCTCCTTCTTTATATAGGCTGCGCCTTGTCTTCTATAAGCCTCCATCAGCTCCTCTGCCAGTCTAAGGGACATGGGACGGCCCTTCTTCGCCTTTGCTGCCTGAACGATCCATCGGATAGCCAAGGATGTCTGCCTCTTTCTCGGCACCTCTACAGGCACCTGATATGTGGCACCCCCAATACGCCTAGAGCGGACCTCCACCAGGGGCTTCACATTATTGATTGCCGCCTCAAAGACCTCCATGGGTCCTTTATCTGCCACCTTTTTCTTGACCTGGTCCATGGCCCCGTAAAAGACCCTCTCCGCAACGCTCTTCTTTCCCTTTCTCATAAGACCGTTTATAAACTTAGAAACCATCTTACTGCCATATATAGTGTCGGGCTTGATGAAGACTTCAGTACTTCTATACTCTAAAGCCATAGGATAAATCTCCTCTTACTTAGGGCTCTTTGCCCCATACTTGGAGCGCCCCCTCCTTCTGCCCTCTACTCCGGCAGCATCCAGGGAACCCCGAATAATATGATACTTAATCCCAGGCAGGTCTCTAACCCTACCCCCCCTTACCAGAACGATGGAATGTTCCTGGAGGTTATGTCCCTCACCAGGAATATAGGCCGTAATTTCCCTACCGTTAGAGAGCCTGACCCTGGCTACCTTTCTTAAGGCAGAGTTAGGTTTTTTAGGTGTACGAGTCATTACTTGAAGACAGACCCCCCTCTTCTGGGAGCAGGCTTCCAGGTCTGGACTCTTGCTCTTCTTTTTTACTTGCCTTCTTCCCTTCCTAACCAGTTGATTTATTGTAGGGGTCATTAGCTCTCCTCTTATTTTGGTGCAGCGCCTTCTAGCTCTTTAGGTGCCTCAAGCTCCACCTTCCTCACATCTAGGGCTGCGAAGGCCTTGAAGCCAGTGCCTGCAGGGACCAGGTGGCCAAGTATAACATTCTCCTTCAGGCCTTGCAGGGGGTCCCGCTGGCCCCTTAAGGCAGCCAGGGTTAGTACCTTGGTGGTCTCCTGGAAGCTGGCGGCTGAGATAAAACTCTCCGACTGCAAAGAGGCCTTGGTGATGCCCATGAGCAAGGGTTTTGCCGTGGCAGGCTTGCCTTTGGCCTCTTTAACACGCTTGTTTTTCTCCTTGAACTTAAACTTGTCTATTACCTGACCCGGAAGCAACTCTGTATCCCCAGGCTCATCTACCCTCACCTTCCGGAGCATTTGGGCAACGATTATCTCTATGTGCTTATCATCGATGGGTACGTTCTGGGAGCGGTAGACGTTCTGAACCTCCTTGAGCATATACTGCTGAAGTTCCTCTTCACCGCTGATGCGGACCATATCCTGGAGCACCAGGGGTCCTTCCACCAAGGGATCACCAGCCTTTACGCGATCACCCATGTGCACACGGAGATGTTTGCCTCTAGGCACAAGGTGTTCCCTCTTGAATCCCGAGACCTCGTCCTTCACAATAATAGTCCTCTTTCCCCGCCTCTTTTCTCCTAGCTCCACTATACCGTCGATCTCGCTGATAACCGCAGGGTCTTTGGGTTTTCTGGCCTCGAAGATTTCTGTAACCCTGGGCAAACCACCCGTGATATCCTCGGTTCGAGTGATCTCCCTGGGGGTCTTGGCCAGGAGATGTCCAGGGGTAACGCTGTCACCCTCATCCACCTCTATATAGGCCTTCTCTGGGATAGTGTAGGCACTAAGGATCTTCCCGGTGGAATCCTCAATAATGATCTGGGGATGGAGGTCGCCTTTGTGCTCAATAATGAACTTCCTCTTAAAACCAGTAGCAACGTCCGCCTCGGTGCGCATGGTCTTATCTTCAACGACGTCCTCGTAGCGAATCCTGCCGGTAAACTCTGCCAGGATGGGAGTCATGTGAGGGTCCCATCTGGCCAGGAGTTGTTGTGGGGTTACCTTCTCCCCCTCCTTGACCAGCAGCGTTGCTCCCAGAGGTGCCATGTACTTGTCAATCTGTCGTCCCTTGTCATCCAAGAGGTGCAGTTCTCCATTAGCCACCAGAGAGACCACTTGACCCTCAGGATTCTTTACCACCTTCAGGTTGGGGGCAAATTGGATATTACCTGCCCGCTTTGCCCTTACCTCACTCTCTTCCACTGAACGGGTGGCAGTACCACCTATGTGGAAGGTCTTCATAGTGAGCTGTGTACCTGGTTCACCTATGGACTGGGCAGCAATGATGCCTACGGCAGTGCCCTCTTCTACCAGTTCGCCCCGGGAGAGGTCCACGCCGTAACACTTGGCGCACACCCCTAAGGGCATTTCACAGGTAAGGGGTGAGCGCACAAGGATCTTCTCATAACCCAGGGCCTCTATCCTCTTGGCCTTCTCCTCAGTAATAAGCTCATTCTCCCTTACAATTACCTCGTCCTTGACCAGGTCTACTATGTTATTTCTTGCCACCCTACCAGAGATAATCTTGCTCAGGGGAATCTCTACCTTCTCTCCTCGATAGATGGCACTCTTAGTAATACCTCCCAAGGTGCCACAATCATTGCCTGTAACCACTACATTCTGTGCAACATCTGCTAACTTCCTGGTGAGGTATCCGCTATCAGCGGTCTTTAGGGCAGTATCTGCCAGACCCTTCCTAGCACCGTGGGTGGAGCTAAAGTACTCTAAGACCCCAAGACCTTCACGGAAGTTGGCCTTTATAGGGGTTTCGATGATGCGTCCAGAGGGCTTAGCCATAAGACCTCTCATGCCCGCCAACTGACGGATCTGCTGGGCACTTCCCCTGGCACCAGAGGCAGTCATCAGATATACGGGGTTCAGGTAAGGTCTACCTTCTCTGATATCCGACGCCAACTCCTTTAGCATCTCTTCAGCCACAGTGTTACTGGCATCCGTCCAAGCATCTATGATCTGGTTGTATCGTTCCCCTTCCGTAATGGTTCCCTTACGGTAGAACTTCTGTATCTTTTCTACCTCGGCCTGGGTCTTGGCTATGATCTGCTGTTTCTTCTTGGGCATCTTGAGGTCGTCCATAGCCATGGAGAGCCCTGCTTTTGTACACTCTTTAAAACCTAGCTCTTTGATATCGTCCAGAAGTTCTATGGTCTTCTCCCGCCCCAGTGTCTTGTAACAATCCTGAATGATATTGTTGATGCTCTTTTGATCCATATTATAGTTATAGAAGGGTAGTACTTCTGGCAGTATAGTGTTGAAGATAACCCTTCCCACAGTGGTCTTTAGGAGGCCATTTTTCAGCGCTTCAGGGCCCCCTTTACCCATAGCCGTCTTTCCTTTAGGCAGCCTCACCTCTATATGGGTATGCACCTTGACCTTTCTCTCCGCATGGGCCAGGAGAACCTCATCCAGGGAGGAGAACACCCTCCTCCGCCCTTCCAGTTCCCCATCCTCTATCCAATAGGTGAGATAGAAACAGCCCAGCACTATATCCTGGGAAGGAGTTATAATGGGGTCTCCTGAGGCCGGGGAGAAGATGTTATTGGTAGCCAGCATCAGGGTGACGGCCTCTATCTGGGCCTCGTAGGACAGCGGCAGGTGGACTGCCATCTGGTCGCCGTCAAAGTCTGCATTAAAACCCTTACATACCAGGGGGTGCAATTTTATGGCATTGCCCTCCACTAGAACAGGCTCGAAGGCCTGAATACCTACTCGGTGAAGGGTCGGAGCCCTGTTAAGGAGCACTGGGTGGTGGCGAACCACTTCCTCCAGGATATCCCACACCGCTTCTTCCTTCTTACTAAGTATCCGCTTGGCGCTCTTTATCGTGTCAGCTAGTCCTAGCTCCTTTAACCTGCGGATGATGAAGGGCTGGAAGAGTTCCAAGGCTATCTTCTTGGGAAGACCCACTTGATATAACTTCAATTCAGGGCCTACCACTATCACAGAACGGGCAGAGTAATCTACCCTCTTACCTAGAAGGTTCTCCCTGAAGCGGCCCTGCTTGCCCTTGATCATGTCCGTCAAGGATTTCAGTGGCCTGTTGTTGCTTCCCAAGACGGGGCGTTTGGACCTCTCGTTGTCAAAGAGGGCATCCATCGCCTGCTGGAGCATCCTCTTTTCGTTACGGATTATCACCTCTGGGGCATTAAGGTCTATCAGTTTCTTCAGGCGGTTGTTGCGGTTTATGATCCTTCTATATAGGTCATTGAGGTCTGAGGTGGCAAAATTGCCGCTCTCCAATAAGACCAATGGTCTGAGGTCTGGTGGTATCACGGGGATAACCCTGAGTATCATCCACTCGGGGAGATTACCCGAATCCCTCATGGCCTCCACAAGCTCTAGCCTCCTGATAATTTCTCTCTGACGCTGACGAGAAGCAGTCTTGGCGAGTTCTCCCCTTAGTTCTTTGGACAGCTTCACCAGGTCCAATCCCTTAAGCAGGGCCGCTATCGCTTCTGCCCCCATTCCGGCCTTGAAGCTGTGCTCACCATATTTTTCCTGGCAGTCTCTGTACTCCTCCTCACTGAGAAGTTGGTACTCCCTCAGGGGTGTATTGCCAGGGTCAATGACTACGTAGTCCTGGAAGTAGATAACCCTTTCAAGACTGCTGGTCTTCATCCCCAAAAGGCTCCCCAGCCTAGAGGGCATGGCCTTAAAGAACCATATATGAACCACAGGGGCAGCCAGGTTTATATGGCCCATCCTCTTCCTTCTGACCCGGGAATGGGTAACCTTCACCCCGCAGCGGTCACATACAATTCCTTTATGCTTTATCCCCTTATACTTACCGCAGAAGCACTCCCAGTTTCGTTCTGGCCCAAAGATCCTCTCGCAAAAGAGTCCGTCCTTCTCTGGCCTGTAGGTGCGGTAGTTTATGGTCTCGGGCTTCTTTACCTCTCCATAGGACCAGCTCCTTACATCTTCAGGAGAGGCGAGGAGTATCCTTACAGAATCAAATTCGCTAATCTTATCTAACAGAGCTTCCATACCTAATACCTCTTGTCTAATATTATAATTTTTTCTTCTCTAACAACAGGTTGAGGCAAAGTCCTTGAATCTCCTTTAACAGCACCTCAAAAGAGGCAGGGGTACCCGCTTCTAGGATATTCTCCCCCTTCACCATAGACTCGTATATCTTTGTCCTCCCCTCTACATCATCGCTCTTTACGGTAAGGAGTTCTTGGAGGTTGTATGCTGCCCCGTAGGCCTCCAGGGCCCAAACCTCCATCTCTCCAAATCTCTGCCCACCAAAACGGGCCTTTCCACCCAGGGGCTGCTGGGTTATCAGGGAATAAGGGCCTGTGGCACGGGCATGGACCTTATCATCCACTAGGTGGTGTAACTTCAGAATGTACATGTTGCCCACGGCGACCTTCTCTTCGAAAGGCATCCCGGTTCGGCCGTCGTAGAGGGTCACCTTTCCATCCTCTGGAAGGCCTGCCTCCTTCAGGGTTTCCCTGATTTCTTCCTCTTTAGCTCCCTCAAAGACAGGCGTTATGGCCTGAAAGCCTAAGGTTTTTGCAGCCCATCCTAGGTGCGTCTCTAGTATCTGTCCTACGTTCATCCTGGAAGGCACACCCAGGGGGTTCAGGAGTATATCCACAGGGGTGCCGTCCTCCAAGAAAGGCATATCCTCCTCAGGCAGTATTTTGGCTATCACTCCCTTATTGCCGTGCCTTCCCGCCATCTTGTCCCCCACAGAGAGTTTCCTCTTGGTAGCTAGGGATACCTTTGCCACTTCCAATACCCCGCTAGGGAGTTCATCTCCTCTTTTTAGCTGGTTTATCTTCCTGTCCCTTTCGTCCTTTAAGGACTCTATCTTCTGGAGGAAGGGCTGGCATAGGGACACTGCCTCATCCCTCTTCTTCCTGTTGGAGAAGGCTATGTTCTCTACATTAAAGGCCTCCGCCAGCTCGACTATCTGCTTGCTGGTCATGGAGGACTTTATTCTAAAATCCTGACCTGTCTGGCTATCTACAAGAGGTTCTTCCACCTCCTTCTGGAGGGTCTGTATCATAGCAGAAAACTCTCTGGCAATCTCCCTACCGTACTTGGTTTCCAGATCCGTTATCTGCTGGGAGATACTCTGCCTCTCTTCCTCTGAGAGGTATGCCCTGCGGGAGAACCTCTGGGTGCCTATGATCGTACCATCCACACCGGAGGGTACCTCCAGGGACTCGTTTCTTACATCCTCCCCAGCACGACCGAAGATGGCGTAGAGGAGTTTTTCTTCAGGAGAGAGCTCACTTCGACTCTTGGGTGCTATCTTCCCCACCAGGACATCTGCGGATTTTACCTTGGTGCCTTCTAAGATGACTCCATGTTCATCCAGATTCTTCAGGGCCTTCTCAGAGACATTGGGTATATCCCTGGTAAACTCTTCCCTACCCAACTTCGTCTCTCTCACCTCTGCCTCAAACTCCTCCCTGTGTATAGAGGTGAAAACATCCCCCTTTAGCAGCTTTTCGCTCACTACTATCGCGTCCTCAAAATTGTAGCCGTCCCAGGCCAGGAAGGCCACTAACACATTGCGCCCCAGGGACAATTCCCCTTGGCAGGTAGCGGCCCCATCGGCTATTATCTCTCCCTTCTTTACCTTCTGCCCTTCCTTGACAATAGGCCTTTGATTCAGACAGGTGCGCTCATTTAGTCCTACAAACTTTCTTAAAGGGTAGACATCATGGTCATCAATAACAATGGTGTTAGCATCCACCTTGGTAACGGTGCCTGCCTTTTGGGCGCAGACCACCATGCTGGAATTCTGTGCCACTACCTTTTCCATCCCCGTGGCTATAATAGGAGGTTCGGCCTTAAGGAGGGGAACGGCCTGCCTCTGCATGTTAGAGCCCATAAGGGCTCGGTTAGCGTCGCTGTGCTCCAAGAAAGGTATGAGACTGGCAGAAACTCCCACGAGCTGTCTTGGAGACACATCTATATAGTTTACCTCTTTTGCACCAGCCGCTTGGAAATCGCCATTGTACCTGGCCAAGACCTCCTCCCCTAGCTCCTTGCGCTGTCCATTAGTTCCAACTAAGGCATCAATGGGTGCCAAAAGCTTACCTTCTTCCTCATCAGCCCTCAGGTAGTCTATCTTGCCAGTAAGCCTGCCGTTTGTCACCAACTGATAGGGTGTGACTAAGAATCCATATTCATCTGTGGTAGCGAAGATGCTGAGAGAGGCGATGAGTCCTATATTTGTACCTTCAGGGGTCTCTATTGGACATATCCTACCATAGTGGGATACATGCACGTCCCTAACCTCGAAGCCTGCCCTCTTGCGATTTAGCCCCCCTGGACCCAGGGCACTCAGCCTTCTTTCATGGGTGAGTTGGGCAAGGGGATTGGTCTGATCCAGAACCTGAGATAACTCTCCGCGGCTGAAGAAATAGTCAATTGTAGACATAATGGTCTTGGAGTTAATAAGTACCCTAGGGGTAAGCTGTTCGGGTTCCTTGCCGCTCATCCTCTCCTGAACCGTTCTTCTCAACTTAAGGAAGCCTCTACGTAATTCTTCCCCCACCAGTTCATCTATAGTCCTCAAACGGCGATTGCCCAGGTGGTCGATGTCATCTATTGCGGCTCCCTCACCCTTACGGAGTTTTACGATATATCGGATGGCGTTAACTATGTCCTCTTTGTGCAGGATCATTTCCGCTTCTGGGATATGCTGGGAGAGCTTCCTGTTCAGTCGGAATCTGCCCACAGAACCAAGCCTGTATCTCTTGGGGTCGAAGAACTTCTCGTAAAAGAGCTGCTTTGCCTTATCCAACTGTTGAGGGTTACCAGGCCTAAATCGGGCGTAAAGTTTCAGGAGGGCTTCTTCGTGGGACTTGGTCTTGTCATCCTCTAAGGAATTTATTACCAGGGGGTCTTCTATCTCTCTTATAACTTCTATCTCTTTGAGACCTAATTTAAGAAGGGCCTCTATGACGGACTCGCTAATCTGTGCCCCTGTCTTTAGTACCACCTCGCCCGTCTGAGGATTGAATACTGTCTGGGCAGAGTAGCTCCCTTTTAGCTTAGAAGAGGTCAACTTGTCGGTTTCCGTCTCGTAGAAGAGGCGAATGATGTCCTCGTCTCTAGAGAATTCCTCTCCCACAGCCCTTAGGAAGCAAGTAGCTGGAAAGCGCCCGCTCTGGTCTATGCGCACATTTAGGATGTCTTTCTTGCCCACCTCTATCTCTATCCAGCTCCCCCTTTCAGGGATTATCCTGCAGGAATGTAGTCGCTTCTCGGCATGGAGCTCCTCCAGAAAATCCACTCCAGGGGAACGATGGAGTTGGGTAACAATGACCCTTTCAGTTCCATTTATAATAAACTCGCCGCCCCCTATCATGACAGGCATCTCACCCACATAGACCTCCTCCTCTACACCCTCACTCTTTTCTTTTCGGGTCAGACGGAGCCTGAGCCTCAGTGGTCTCCCGTAGGTAAGGTGGAGCAACCGGCACTCTTCTGAGGTGTATCTGGGTTTCCCCAGTTCGTATTTGATGTACTCTAGCACCAATTTCTCGTCATAACTCTTTATAGGAAATATTTCCCTGAGGATGGCCTCTAGACCCTTGTTCGCCCTCCTTGAGGCGGGGACGTCCTCCTGCAGGAATTCCCTGTAGGCCTTGGTCTGTATCTGCGTGAGGTTTGGTACCTCTATTATCTCTTTAACTTTGCTGTAGTCACGCATTTCCATCTGCTTATTTACCCCCATCTATCATTTTATCATAAAACCGTAAACCCTATTTTACCTCCACCGTGGCCCCAGCCTCCACTAACTCCTTTTTCATCTTTTCTGCCTCTTCCTTGGAGACACCCTCCTTGACAGTCTTGGGCGCCTCATCTACCAGGGTCTTTGCTTCCTTGAGCCCCAGGGTAGTATGAGCCCGTACCACCTTTATGACCTGAATCTTATTTGCCCCTGCGGCCTTGAGGATTACATCAAAGGCGGTCTTCTCCTCGGCTGTTGGGGCCTGAGCTGCAGGTCCTGCCATAGGCATCCCCGCAACGGCTACCGGCGCTGCGGCCTGGGCTGTCACACCAAACCTCTCTTCAAAGGCCTTTACTAGCTCAGAGGCCTCTATTAGGGTCAAACCCTGGACTAGGTCTAGTATCTGATTAATCTTTTGAGAATAGGCTGGACTCTCCATCTTAACGGTCTCTGCGGACATCTTCTCTAACCTCCTGTCTCTGGTTTACTAGCTGTCTCTGGTTTACTAGCTGTTTCTGGTTTACTAGAACTCTCTTTTTCTTTCTTGTCTTTAACGGCCTCAAGGGCCCCTCGCAAATTCTGTAAGGGGGCGGCTAGTATCGTGGCCAACCTGGACACCGGCGCCTTAAGGAGTGTAGCTATCTGGGCATAGAGCACTGGCCGTGGAGGAAGTTTTGAGAGCTTCTCCACCTCCTGGCTGGATATCGCACGCCCTTCTAACAAGCCGCCCTTTATCTTCAGGGCAGGCACCTTTTTGGTCCACTCCACCAGGGTCCTGACCAGCGCTACTGGGTCGTCTGTCCCACTAACTATAGCCGAGGGGCCGCTGAAGAACCCCACCGCCTCCACCGAACCTATCTCCTTAAAAGCTAGATTAGCTAAGGTATCCTTCACCACCTCTAGGTTTATCTTCTTTTCTCTGAGGCCTTTCCTCAGTTCATTGGCATGGAGGGCGTCTACTCCCTGATAGTTGACGACCATGCAGTTTCGTATGCCTCGGTACCGTGAGGCCAGTTCCTCTACTATAAGGGTATTGACCCTGCTTCTTACCATAGCTTCTATACCGCTAACTTTATACCAGGACTCATGGTAGAGGAAACTGATACCTTCTGTACGAAGGTGCCCTTGGCAGAAGCGGGTCTGGAGGCTACTATGTGGTTTATAAAAGATTGTATGTTTTCCACCAGGGCTTCCGTGGGAAAAGAGAGCTTGCCCACTAAGGCATGCACGTTTCCTCCTGCATCAGTCCTATACTCTATCTTTCCCGCCTTAAACTCCTTAACTGTTCTCTCCACATCCTCAGCAACAGTACCAGATTTGGGGGAAGGCATCTTCCCCTGGGGGCCGAGGACCCTTCCTAATTTGCCTATCTGGCGCATCATGTCTGGAGTGGCAATGGCTACGTCGAAGTCCATCCACCCTTCCTCTACCTTTTTTATGAGTTCCTCCGCTCCAGCCTCCCGTGCACCAGCCTCCTTGGCCTTTTGTGCCCTTTCTCCTGTGGTAAAGACTATCACCCGAAGCTCCTTGCCTATCCCCTTGGGTAGGGAGAGAGAGCCCCTGAGCATCTGGTCTGAACGCTTAGGGTCTACGCCAAGTTTCACTACCACCTCCACGCTCTCATCAAACTTTGTACCTGTAAAGGCCTTCAGGAGTTCTACCGCCTCCTTTAAGGGGTACTGTTTCTTGCTGTCGTACTTCTTCTTGCACTCTTGGTATCTCTTGCTTCTCTCTGCCATGGCTAATCACCTACCTCTATGCCCATACTCCTGGCAGTACCCTCTATTATCCTTGCGGCCTCTTCTAGGCCTGAGGCATTCAAGTCCTGGAATTTAGTCTTGGCTATCTCCAAGACCTGCTGCCTAGTAACGCTACCCACTTTTTCCTTGCGGGGAGTCCCTGAGCCCTTGGCTATCCCCGCTGCCTGCTTAAGGAGTACTGAGGCAGGCGGTGACTTTAGAACAAGGTCAAAACTCTTGTCTTTATAAATAGTAATCTCTACTGGAATAATAATCCCAGGGTTTGCCTTGGTCTTCTCGTTAAACCTTGAGACAAATAGCCCGATGTTCACCCCGTGTTGTCCTAAGGCAGGACCTACAGGCGGAGCAGGGGTAGCTTGGCCCCCCGGAACCTGCAATTTTACCTTAGCCAGGACTTCCTTTGCCATACTAAATGGTCTCCACCTGCCAGTACTCTAGTTCCACCGGGGTTGCCCTGCCGAAAATAGTGATGATGATCTTGACCCTGCCGCTTGCCTCCAAGACCTCCTCTATCACACCCTCAAAATTCTCAAAGGGACCTTCCTTAATCCTAACCTTTTCTCCCTCCTTAAACTGTATCTTTGCCTTGGGTCTTTCTTCCTTCCGCTCCACCTCGGTCAATATCTTGTCCACCTCGTAGTTCGCCATAGGTACAGGACGTATGGGATGGCGGTCGCCCCCCACAAAGTCCCCGGCCCCAGGGGTCTCTCTTATGAGATACCACACCTCCGAGGGGATATTGCCTTGCTCGTCCACCTCTATCTCGGCTATGACATAGCCTGGGTATATCTTTCTCTCGGCAATCCTCTTCTTTCCCCCCTTGATCTCTGAGACCTTTTCCGTGGGCACCAAGACCTTTGTAACCTTGTCCTCCAGGCCCCTGGCTTTAATGCATTCTTCCAGGGTCTGCCTCACCTTGTCCTCCTTATTACTTTGTACCCGCAGGACGAACCACTTCTTTGTCATAAAACTGAACCCTCTAACGATAAATATTTCCTGTTCTTCAGAAGGATAGGTTGGAAGGAAAAGGGTCTAGGCTAAGGCTAACAGGTATCCTAGGCGCTTACCGCTATTCCAAAAATATCCTCTTCACATAAACCCTATAAACCTCATTACCCTTGTTATTACCCAATCTACTCCAAAGATGTATGCGCCTAAGATAACCAGAGATACAATCACTACCGCTGTGGAACCCGTAAGCTCTTGCCTGGTAGGCCAAGATACCTTCTGGAGTTCGTCCTGGGTCCCGATCAAAAACTCTACCGTCTTCTTGCTATTGGCATCTAATGAGACTAGCCCTGTCTCAAGGCCAGTAGTCACTACGCCAATAAGGACACCACTAATAACAAAGAACAAAGAGGCCAGTAAGGCCCCCCAGGTCAACCTGATACCCACCAGGGGAAGCTCTGCCCCGGGATAGAGCTCGGGCAGGTCTATAAAACTCCCGTAAATAGTATAAGAGGCCAGGAATGACAGGGCACCTAGTCCACCCGCTAGAAAGACTCTAGCATAGACCCCTTGATTCTTTTTATAGACCTCCAGAGCCATCCTTTCAAAGTTTAAAAATGGCAGGTCCGGAGGGACTCGAACCCCCAACACCCGGATTTGGAGTCCGGTGCTCTACCATTAGAGCTACGGACCTACCCTCTTACTTCTTATGCTCCTTGTGTAATGTATGCCTTCGACAAAAACGGCAGTACTTTTTAAGCTCCAGACGCTCTGTCTCTTTGGCCTTCTTCGTAGCGGAGTAGTTCCTGTTGGAACACTCCGAACACATCAAGAATATGCTGGTCCGCACAATAGTGGCTTACTTAAGGATCTTGGTGACTACCCCTGCCCCTACCGTCTTACCGCCTTCACGTATAGCAAAGCGGAGGTTTTCCTCCATGGCTATAGGAGTTATGAGTTCTATGCTCGGTCTCACGCTGTCTCCTGGCATAACCATGTCTGTACCCTGGGGTAGTTTTGCCACACCTGTAACATCGGTAGTCCTGAAATAGAACTGAGGCCTGTAGCCAGTGAAGAAGGGGGTGTGTCTTCCACCCTCTTCTTTAGTAAGGATATAGACCTCTGCCTCAAAGTCTGTATGGGGTGTTATACTGCCGATCTTGGCCAGCACCTGCCCCCTCTCCAAGTCTTCCTTCTCTATTCCTCGCAGGAGTACCCCTACGTTATCCCCTGCCAGTCCCATCTCCAGGGTTTTATTAAACATCTCCACCCCAGTCACTACCGTCTTTTTGATCTCCCGGCTCAGGCCCACTATATCCACCTCATCGCCCACCTTCACCTGGCCACGCTCTATCCTACCCGTGCCCACGGTGCCCCGGCCCTTTATGCTAAACACGTCCTCTATAGACATCAAGAAAGGCTTGTCTATCTCCCTCACAGGCTCTGGAATAAAGCTGTCAATAGCCTCCATGAGCTTAAAGATGGGGCCACATTTTGGACACTCCTTCTTGGCACAACCACAATTACCCGCCTCCAGGGCTGAACCTCTTATTATAGGAGTCTCATCCCCTGGAAATTTGTACTTCTTAAGGAGTTCCCTCACCTCCAGCTCCACCAAATCCTGCAGTTCCTTATCTTCCAGGGCATCCACCTTGTTCATGAATACTACTATAGCAGGAACGCCCACCTGCCTTGCTAAGAGGATATGCTCACGGGTCTGAGGCATAGGACCATCAGGGGCACTTACCACCAGGATGGCGCCATCCATCTGAGCTGCCCCAGTAATCATGTTCTTTATATAGTCGGCATGCCCAGGGCAGTCCACATGGGCATAGTGCCTCTTTTCTGTCTCATACTCTACGTGGGCGATAGCAATAGTTATACCCCTTTCCTTCTCCTCAGGAGCATTGTCAATAGTATCAAAGGGCCTCTCCTTGGCCATACCGTGTTTGGCCAACACGTGGGTTATGACCGAGGTCAAGGTGGTCTTGCCATGGTCAATGTGTCCTATAGTCCCCACATTCACATGGGGCTTTGTCCTCTTAAATATCTCTTTTGCCATATCTTACATCTCCTTAGCTAAGTCCTTACCATTCTTTGGGGCAAAGGTGGAGCTGCTGATGGGATTTGAACCCATGACCTCGTCCTTACCAAGGACGCGCTCTACCCCTGAGCCACAGCAGCCTGTCTGCAAAATTATTATTATAGCACAAAATTTATCAATGTCAATAATAAGCGGGCGATGGGAATCGAACCCACATGGCTAGCTTGGAAGGCTAGGGCTCTACCATTGAGCTACGCCCGCACGTGGTGGGGAGAGGAGGATTCGAACCTCCGAAGGACTACGCCAACAGATTTACAGTCTGTCCCCTTTGGCCACTCGGGAATCTCCCCCTCTCTCATCTGTACTGTAGACCTTAATAGAAACAAAATACAAGCAAGGGCTAAAGTCCGCCTCTGGCGCACATGACCCGGCACTACAGAAAACTGGAGCTAGCGGCGGGACTTGAACCCACAACCTGCTGTTTACAAAACAGCTGCTCTACCCTTGAGCTACGCTAGCCTTTCGCCAGACAGACAGGCGAATCCGCTCCGCCTAAGGCGGATGGCAGACCTGCCCCGTTCTCACGTTGCCGGGAACAGGGAAGTTGAGAAATTATAATTATTTTAACCCCTTTTTCAAGACTTTTCCAAGGTTAAAACTAACTTTTGATACTGGATTCGTTATCTGCTATTATACCAGCATCGAACCCCTTTAGGGAGGGTCTTATGAACATCCTTCTGCCTTTAATTATCCTGCTCTTCCACCTCCAAGCCCTGGCCGCCACAACAGAAGTCTTCTTCTCCCCTGCTGGTGACATAAAAGCACACATTATCCAGGCCATAGACCAGACAGAGACCTCCCTGGATATAGCCCTCTACGAGTTTACCTCTGGCGACATAGCCGAGGCCCTCCTCAAGGCAAAAGATAGGGGCATCAGGATAAGACTCCTCCTGGACTACGAGAGCTCCCAAAAAGGCACCTCCCTGGCAAGATTCCTCCAAGGAGAGGGCCTCAACGTCAAGTATCTAACGGGAAGATTGGGAGGCAATATGCATCATAGCTTTGCCATCTTTGACTCTAGAAAGGTCTTTACTGGTTCCTATAACTGGACAGAGTACGCAGAAAAATTTAATTTCGAAAATGCCCTCTTTACCGATGACACAAACCTGATAGTTAAATATCAGAACTATTTTAACGAGCTTTTTGGCGAAAGAGAGGCGGGAGTGAAAGCCCCTGGTCCTTCGCCTGCTGAAACTGTAACTAAAGAAGCGCCGAGGTCTTTCATAGGCATTTCCCTCTCCCACCTGGGTAAACTCCTGGGAGGGAGTTCCTCCCTCTCTAAAGGAGAAAAGGACGCACTGTGGAGCCACTGCCAGGGTGAGTACGTCAGGGGTGAGGGAGAGATTATATCTACTGCCCCAGGTGAGCCATACGGACCAAAGGTGAACATAAGGGATCAAAGCGGAATGGAGATAGAATTGCTCCTGGATAAAACAGAAGCCGAAAGGATTTATGAGCTAAAAAGAGGCGAAAAGGTCAACTACACAGGAAGGCTGGTCTCTAGGCCTGGGGATGCGCAGGCCCATTTCAGGCTAGACAATGGCAGCCTTAAATAAAGGAGGGAGCACTATGTTTAAAAAACTTTTTCTCGCCATATGCCTTCTTTGGGCATGGAGTCTGCCCGCCCACTGGGAGCAGGCGGGCATAGCCCTGGCTCAGGAAGATTTTGAACATCTGATAGACCATGCCAACCAACTGATAAGAGAGGGCAGGCGTGATGAGGCCCTGGTAGCCTTCGATAAGGCCCTAGAACTCAAACCCGATGACTACAAGACCTGGTACAATAAGGCCCTGCTCTTCGACCACCTAAAGAGGTACAAAGAGGCCGTGGAGGCCTATGATAAGGCCACGGGGATAAACCCCCTCTTTTACGAGGCATGGGTCAACAAGGGTCTGGCCCTGGTGAGGATAGAAGAGAACCACAGGGAACAGGTAGAGGCAGCCATTAAGGCCTATGACAAGGCCTTAGAAATAAGGCCCAATTCCTACGACGCCTGGCTTAACAAAGGCAATGCCCTGACCAGGCTCAGGAGGTATGAAGATGCTATAAAGGCCTATGACAAGGCCATAGAGATAGACCCCAAACACCACGCCGCCTATACAGATAAGGGCCTCCTCCTGGGAGACATGGGTAGAAACGAGGAGGCCATAAAGACCCTGGAGAAGGCCGTGGAGATAAAACCCGATTCCTACTTCACCTGGACCAACATAGGCCTCGCCCTCTTCAGGATGGAGCGCTATGAGGAGGCGGCTAAGACCTTCAGCAGGGCCGCCGAGGTAAACCCCAAGGCCTACGACCCCTGGACCAACAAAGGGCTTGCCCTGGTGCGCTTGGGCAGATACGATGAGGCCCTCAAGACCTACGACAAGGCCCTGGAGCTAGAGCCCAATTCCTACGAGACCTGGTATAATAAGGGCTTTGTAGCCATAGAGTTAGGAAAATATGATGAGGCCCTGGGGGCCTTTGACAAGGCCGTAGGGATTAGGTCTGACTACCTGAAAGGTTGGACCAGTAAGGGTGACGTATTATTGCGTATGGGCAAGGAAAAGGAGGCAAAGGAGGCCTTCCAGAAGGCCTCTGAGCTCTCACCCGATACCCCAGAGTCCTGGGTCAGCAAAGGCAGTGCCCTGGTAAGACTGGAGAAATATGACGAGGCCGTAAAGGCCTTTGACAAGGCCGCTAACATAGAACCTAACCTCTTCGAGGCCTGGCTGGGCAAGGCCAATACCCTGATAAGGATGGAAAGATATCCAGAATCCCTGGGTGCCTTCAACAGGGCGGCCCAACTCAGGCCTAACTCCTACGATGTATGGTACAACACTGCCACTATCTACATGCGCCTCAACCGTCATGAAGAGGCCCTCAGGGCCTTTGATAGGGCCGTCCAGCTCAATCCAAAGAGCCAGGAGGCCTGGTACAATAAGGCCCTTGTCCTGGGAGAGGCCCTGGGAAGGACTCAAGATGCCCTTAAGGCCATAGAAACAGCTACAGAGTTGAGGTCAGACACCCCAGAGACCTGGGATTATAAGGGCCTTCTCCTCTCTGACCTGAAGAGACCTGAGGATGCCCTCCAGGCCTTCCAGAAGGCCCTGGACCTGAATCCCAACTTCTACCCCTCCTGGCATAACATGGGCCTGGTCCTGGACCAGATGGGGAAGACCAGGGAGGCTGTGGAGGCCTACGACAAGTCTTTAAAGATAAATCCCAGGTTCGATGTGGCCTGGTATAACAGGGCCTCTGCCCTGGCAGTACTCAAGGATAAAAGTGGGGCCCTGGATTCCCTCAGGAAGGCCGTAGACCTGAACCCCAAGTTCAGGGGGTGGGCCAAGACCAATCCCGACTTTGAGCCCTATATGAACGACCCGGATTTTGTGACCTTGCTGGGGAGATAGATAGCGTAGGGTGCGTCCAGGCGTACCCTATGTGTGGATGAAATCCGGGTAGGTCAAGGCCACGCCTTGACCATAAATTGTGAGGTCAGGGTATAACCCCGACCTACCCATAAATTGCGGGAATGGGAATACAGAAGATATTTAACATTGAAGCACCCTACGTGCTGTAGAGATGTAGCGTCGGAGCTTGCTCCGACGTTTCTCTGGCAAAATATTATGATAATCCGACGTACGAGCAAGCTCGTACGCTACATTATCAAGGAAAGCTTTAGTACCCTTTTAGTCTCAGGTGTAATCTTCACCCTCTCATCTATCCTCATCCCCACCACCCAGATGGGGTGCTCCTTTGTGGTAACGATGGGGATGCTGTCACGCTTCCACCTGGGCACTTTTTGATTGATGAAAAAATCCTTCAGTTTCTCCCTCCCCTTTGCCCCCAGAGGCCAGAAGCGGTCCCCATCCCTGCGGGTGCGGACATATAGATGCCCACCTACCCTGTCCAGGTCAAAGGCCTCCTCCTCCCTGGTCTTGGTGCGCCTGAAGCCCTCTAAGAAACCGTCCTCCATGGGGAGTACCTCTGCCCTTATTTCCACACCCTTGGGGAATCTTGTTATGCCTGGGATAATTAACTCTACTGGCTCAAGAGAAGTAGGTGACGGGTGGGAAAGGAGCTTCCTGAAGTAAAGTCTATCTCCCTCAAGGTTCACTACCCACTTTCCTGGGAGTTCAAGAGACCTGGGGACAATACGTCCCTCCACCATAGACACTATTTCATCGAAATGCCCATAGTTCATCTTTTTTAGGGGGATGCCTAATCTCTCACATGCCTCTCTCAGAACCAGATGTTGAAAGAAGGGCGGGTGTTCCTTAAGTATGTCTGCCTCCAGGGAGTGGGTCTCACCCTCCAGTTGTTTTAAGTTAGCCTCCACTATTCTGCTTGTCCTTGTCTGGAGAAAGTCATAACTCCTGCCCGCAATATCCCCCAGTCTCGCCAGCACCTCCCTGATTCTGGGATTATACTTTTGCTCCAGGAGAGGAATCAGCTCCAAGCGCAGGGAGTTGCGGAACTTGTCTTTTAGAAGATTTGAGGAGTCTATACGATAACCTAGCCCTTTTTCTTTTAGATAGCTCATTATCTCCTTACGCCAGACATATAGGAGAGGCCGAACCAATTTCGCCTCTGAACCTGGGGAAAGACTGCGCAGGGGTCTTATCCCACCCAGGCCAACTAGCCCTGTGCCCCTTATGAGCCTGTGGAGAATGGTCTCGGCGTTGTCGTCTGCCGTATGGCCCACGGCCACAACACCTGCTGAGGTCTCCTGCGCCAGCTCCTCAAAAAAGCCATACCTCACCTTCCTGGCCGCCTCTTCCAGGGAGCGTTTCTCCTGGGAGGCTACCTCGTGGACATCTACCCGCTTAACGGTAAACTCCAGATTATATGAGCCTGCCAGGGCACAAACAAAACGCTCATCCTCCTCAGACTCCTCCCCACGGAGCATATGATTAAGATGGGCCACATGGAGCTTTATGTCCCATCCTGCCTGCTTATTCAGGTCATGAAGGAGACTCAACAAGGCCACAGAATCAGGCCCCCCTGAGACCCCAAGGATTACCCTCTGTCCAGGCTCAAGTCCGCCACACAGATTGTCGGATTCGCCTGTACTTTTGGCGAACATGCTGTAGCGGCTGATGGTATCCCTTACCCTGCCTTCTAATTCGTGAGCCCTCATGGTA